>DASUEB010000083.1:0-2368 GCA_036275295.1 Luteibaculaceae bacterium
ATCGGGAGGCATACTCATGAACAGGCCTTTTATCAGTAAAGCGCACTGTGATGATGCCACGCAACTATCGGCACTAACTCGATTTATCAATCGCCGATACGCCCAAGACAATGTGCTGATGATTGCCCCTGCAAAGGGCACAAAAGAGAAATTTAATACGCTTTTTTCAGCGGCTTATCAGAGCAATCGAAATGGCGGTACTGTGCTAAGAGAGTTGATTAGCGACATACCCACTACGGCTCAGATTGAAGAGCGACTGATGTTGGGTAAAACCAATGTGATCTACATTGCTAGCAACGAGTTAGCCTACATCACCTCACTTTTTAATAAACTACTGGATTTACAGGGTAAATACAGCATTACGGTTGTGGGAAATGAGGATTGGATGAAATTGGATCAAATTGACAACAATCACAAAAACAGGCTCAATTTGCATATTCCGTTATCGCATTATGTAGATTACCAACAAACGGCCGTAAAAGAATTTGTGGCGAAATACCGCGAGCGTTTCGGAACCGATCCAAACAAATACGCCTTTTGGGGTTACGACATCAGCTTTTTTTACCTCACAGGCATGGCCAAACAGGGTCGCAGCTTTTTCGATAAACTCTCGAACCCGGGGTTAAGTCTCACTTCACTGCGCTTTAAAATGGAAAGGCCCTCTGAAACGGTAGGATTCAACAATTTTGGTGCCACCATCGTACGTTATCGCGATTACAAGTTAGAAATTGTGAATTGATGAGATCTTTAAGCAGCGAGTCGTTTAGAGCCATTCAAAACGAGATTTGCAGCGGTCTAGAGGCCGCCGATGGAGGGGCAAAGTTTACCAGCGACACCTGGGAGCGCCCGGGTGGTGGAGGTGGTGATAGCCGAGTTATTCAAAATGGTAACCTGTTGGAAAAAGGCGGCGTTAATTTTTCCGAGGTATTTGGAGAACTGCCTCCCATCGTTGCCAAGGAATTTGGCGTAACCAGCACCTCCTTTTTTGCAACAGGGGTTTCACTGGTTTTACATCCGTTTAGCCCAAAGGTTCCCATTGTGCACATGAATATCCGCTATTTCGAAGTGCCAGGTGATGGACTTGCATGGTTCGGCGGTGGCATCGATCTTACGCCCATTTATTTGGACCGAGAGGATGCTAAAAACTTTCACACGGTACTCAAGACCACCTGCGATAAACATCATGATGACTACTATCATCGGTTCAAGAAGTGGGCTGATGATTATTTCTTCATCAAACACAGGGGTGAAACACGCGGAATTGGCGGTATATTCTTTGATCGCCTCTCCGACGGCAAAGATTTGCCTCTGAACGATCAGTTTTCATTTGTCAGGGACGTTGGTAAGGCCTTTTTGCCATCGTATTTACCCATCGCCGAAAAACATCGCCATGAATCTTTCTCTGAACAAGAGAAACAATGGCAGTTGATAAGAAGAGGGCGCTACGTTGAGTTCAATCTGGTGTACGATCGCGGAACTCATTTTGGTTTGCATACTTCGGGACGAATTGAGAGTATTTTAATGAGTCTCCCCCAATTTGCCAGCTGGCAATACAATCATCAACCCGCAAAGGGAAGTCCAGAGTGGGAAACCATCGAAGCCTTGAAAACCACCCATCACTGGGTTGATTGATGCGCAGGTAAGCAAGGCGCGTTGCCATTCAAAGCTCAATCGCGCTGTTCATCCAATCACAGTTACTCGACCACCAACATACAGGATTTTGGTTGTTGGTAAGGTAAGGAATGGCTCTTCATCGCTCAAGGTTCTGTTTGTATCGTTTTTTTATGCGGATATTAATTTGGAGTGACGTTATCCACCGGGAGCATGACTATTGCAAATAGTCGGTCATTTACCTCGAATGGGTGTTGTTTTCCCTGTAGCCGTTTAACATCCTCCAGTAATAAATATAACAGCTTGCAGGGCGATTATAATTACGCTATTGGATTTCACCTTTGTCAAACAAAAAGGGCTGTCCCGAAATGGTAACAGCCCTTTTGATAGCCAATTATTTGATGATGGTTATAGCCCCCGATCGCGTTTGCCTTGCACCCGTTTCGAGCGATACAAAGCTTATTTCATAGGCATAAATGCCCTGTGGTACCTGACGAGTACCGGATGAGCCGTTCCAAGCAAAGTAGAGATCTTTACTGGCGAATATCTCATTTCCAAGTCGGTCGAAAATACGCACAGAGAAATCCTTTTCACTAATTCCTTGCCTGCTGATTGTCCAAAAATCGTTGATGCCGTCGCCATCTGGGCTGAAGGAGTTAGGTATATAAACCAAGGTTCTATCACTGATAAAGATGGGTTCACAATACAAATCCTCACAGCCAAAACCATTTACAACGCGCAGGCAAAGTGCACTCGC
>DASUEB010000084.1:0-21334 GCA_036275295.1 Luteibaculaceae bacterium
GATAATGGACGCGCTTTGGGTTGCGACACGCTGACCTTCACGGTAGCAGCCAATCCAGACCCTACTGTTGCTATCCTACCTTCTGATACCATTGATGTGTGCCGAGGGGTTGATTTGCCTCTCAATGGAAATCCACAGAACGGAACACCCGGTTTTACGCATCTTTGGACGCCCCTTGACGGTGGAGTTCTCAGCGCTACGAACTCGCAACAGGTTGTTTTCACTGGATCTAATCCATTGGGTTCATACCGTTTTAGCTATATGGCTACCGACGCCAATGGCTGCTCTGCCGCTGATACCCTGTTAATTAACGTTCAACCACCTGCCTCAGCGGGAAGCGCAATAGCACAGCCCAATCAAATTTGCAGCGGTCAGAGCACCAATTTTCAGGTGTCTAATGCCATAGGAACCATAAGCTGGGAATCGGGCCCTACCTCTGCTGGGCCGTGGACTGCAGCAACATTGACCGACAATGGAATGGGGTTGTTTACTACTGCCGCCCTAACTACTGATGTTTACTTCCGCTATACTGCAACGCGTGGAGTATGCTCCGAAACCTCCTCTGCTATTTTTGTCGAGGTTCTGCCGATTGCGGCGAAACCGATTGTACTTGCCGATTCGCTGGTGGGATGCTCAAATGAGGGCATTGTTCTTCGCACGATCAACTACAGCCAGGATATTGTTTGGAATGACGATCAGCCTACCGTAAACGACAGCCTGGAGGTTTTTCAAACAGGTTTTTACGTTGCGACTACAACCGGACTGTGTCCTTCAGCAAGTGACTCGGTTTTTGTGACCATTAATCCTTCGCCTCAGAAACCAAGCATTACCTCGCTAGATGGGGTTACACAATGCGAGAACGATGTATTTAGGCTCATTAGTTCTTTGGTAGGCAACAACCTTTGGTCAACGGGAGAGTCGACCGATACCATTGTTTTTGTTAGCGATGGGGCGGTTACTGTGGCTCAAGTGAATGCATTTGGTTGTCAAACTCAGTCGGATACGTTATTTCTGAGTTATATACCTCGCCCAGCTAAACCGGGCATCAGTTTATTGAGCACGGGATTGCTTTGTGAAGGAAGTCCTGTTCAATTGGCAGCCGACACCTCGGGCAGTTTGACCTGGAGCACAGGTGATATCACCGATACCATTGAGGTAAGCTCTTCTGGAGCTTACACGGTATCATTCCGCGGTGCCAATGGATGTGACGCGGTCTCTGATACCTTTAATTTAAACTTGTTGCCTACGCCGGCTAAACCGCAAATATCGCCTTCAGGACCCGCATGTCAGGGTACCCCTCTGGTGCTTTACTCTGATTACACAGGGGTTAACACTTGGAGCGACGGTTCAACGGCCGATTCGCTATTTATCTCTGCCAACGGCGAGTACAGTGTAACTGTGCTTGGTGCTAATGGTTGTACCAGTACATCGGACCTTTTCACCGTGCTTTTTGCCACTCCACCGGCTAAGCCATTAATCTCGCAAGTTGCCGACACACTTTTTGCAAGTGGTAATGCGGCGAGTTATCAGTGGTTTAACCCCAATGGGCCTATACCAGGAGCAGTAAATCGCGCTTTTGTGCCTGGTACACGCGATTTGTATGCAGTAGTTGCCATATCGCCAGAGGGCTGTGTTTCACCGTTGTCTGATCCTTTGCTATTCTCGGGAGTAGGCATCGACGAGCTGATACTAAGCAATTTATTAATTTATCCTAACCCTTCACAAGGGCGCTTTCAAGTGGATTTGAAAGGGCAATTAGCTGATCAATTAAAATTGATGGATGTTACGGGAAAAATCGTTTATCAACAACCCATTCAAGGATCTAACGTTACCCTTCAGGTGCCATTGCAATCAGGCCTTTATTTCCTGTCATTCCAAAGAGATGGACGATGGTCGAAGGCTTACAAAATTACTATTCAATAAGTAAATAGGTTGAGTCGAAAAAAGAGCCGCGGGTAACCACACCGCGGCTTTTTTATTCCATTAGAGCATGGTGGTCCATATGATAAAACGCGGTATTTTTGCACGCTAATGAATCAATACCAAAAAGTTGCCTTTTATACCCTGGGTTGCAAACTGAATTTTTCAGAGACAAGCACCATTGCGCGCCTCTTTGAAGATGCTGGATTTGCTAAGGTAGATTTCCACGACCAGCCCGATGTTTTTGTAATTAATACTTGCTCGGTTACGCAAAATGCCGACAAGGAGTGCAAGAAATTGGTGTCGAAGGCAATGAAGGTCAATCCGCAGGCTTTTGTTATCATTATTGGTTGTTACGCACAGCTTAAACCCGATGAGATTGCGGCCATACCCGGTGTTGACCTCGTTCTGGGAGCCAATGAAAAGTTCAATGTGCTGGCGCACTTGGAAAGTACGTCAAAAAAAGAGGTTACCGAGGTTCACAATCAAGAGGTTAAGACAGCTACCCAATTCTTTCCGGCTTACTCAATGGGAGATCGAACCCGAACGTTTTTCAAAGTTCAGGATGGCTGCGATTATTTTTGTTCGTTCTGCACCATTCCACTGGCGCGGGGTTTTAGTCGCAGTGCATCGGTGAAAGACACGCTTTTGAAAGCCAAAGAGGTTCTTAGCTCAGGGGTTAGGGAGATCGTGCTGACGGGTGTCAACCTCGGCGATTTTGGAGCGGGAACGGATGAGAATTTCTTCGACCTGCTTAAAGCCCTTACGCCATTGTCAGATCGCGTGCGCTACCGAATATCAAGCATAGAACCCAATTTGTTGTCGACCCAGATTGTTGATTGGGTGGCCAGCCATCGGCAAATAGTGCCGCATTTTCACATTCCTTTGCAGTCGGGTAGCGATACTGTTTTGCAGAAAATGCGCAGGCGCTATGACACCGATTTATATCGAAACCGAATTGCTTACATCAAAGAAAAGTTACCGCGCGCTTGTATAGGTGTTGATGTAATTGTGGGTTACCCGGGAGAGACGGATGATTGCTTTGAAGAGACGTATCGGTTTATTCAATCGCTTGACGTGAGTTATCTGCACGTATTTACATACAGTGAACGCGACAATACTCCTGCCATTCGCCGAACCGAGGAAGTTGTTCCGAAAAACGTGCGAAGCGAGAGGAGTAAAAAGCTTCACATCTTGTCCGAAAAATTAAAGCGAGCTTTTTACACGGATCAAGTCGGTCAACGCGGATGGGCATTGATGGAAGCAGAGGAGGATATGGGTTTTATGTATGGTTTCACAGAAAACTACATTAAGGTTCGTTTGCCATTTGATCCGCAGCTGGTTAACCAATTGGTAGAGGTGGAACATCTGGAGGTGCTACCCGACCTCACGATGAAATCGAATTTGGTCAATGTATTAGACTATCAACCTGTAAATACCGCTTCTTGATGTTTACATCCGATGAATTAGCGTCCATAAAATCTTCAGTTGAATTCCTTTGTCGGGAAGTCGGAGCCATAATCGTTTCCAAGCGAAAACAGGCATTTCGAGTAGACGAGAAGGCATTTAATAATTTGGTTACTGAAGTAGATAAATATGCCGAGACCCTTTTGGTGGATGGGCTGAAATCCATTGTTCCCCAAGCGGGATTTTTAGCCGAAGAAGGTACAGGTGAGCCCGCTTCATCCGGATTAAATTGGATTATTGATCCCATAGATGGAACTACGAATTTTGTGCACGACATTCCGCTTTATTGTATCAGTATTGCGTTGGCGCAGGGTGAGCAGATACTGGTTGGCGTGGTATATGAGCCCAACCGGGAGGAGTGTTTTTCTGCTTTTATCGGTGGGGGATCGGTGTTAAATGGTAAGGCGGTATCTGTATCTGAAGCCACTGAATTGGCTCAGTCTCTGCTTGCCACTGGGTTTCCGTATGATGATTTTGGCCGCGAAGCAGGTTATTTTGAAGTGTTGCGCGATTTTACTCATCAAACACGGGGAATCCGTCGTTTGGGATCGGCAGCGTTAGACCTGGCCTACGTTGCGGTTGGACGGTTTGAGGCATTTTATGAATATGGACTCAATCCATGGGATGTCGCGGCCGGAATGTTGCTGGTCGAGGAGGCTGGAGGTAAAGTAAGCGATTTTAAAGGGGGAAAACAGGTGCTTTTCGGTGAGGAAATTATTGCTTCAAATGGCCATATTCACCCTGCCATTGAAAAAGTTATTCAGCATACGTTTATGGCATAATCGTCTTAGGCTAACCCTATTTTTTTATTTTTACCACAAATTGTATTTTCATGAACAAACAAATACTGCTGTTTGGCGCCGTTGCTTTACTTTTTGGCTGCAAAAAATACGATATTGAACCACCTACGGTTAACGAGTTTAATATCGAAGGGCAAACGTCTAACATTGTATTGGATGCCGGTGGTCGATATTCCCTTTTTTATCAAGTAGAAGACAACCAAGAGGTGGATCGAATCGATATCAGGGTTCGAAAGGGCTTTGAATTTGAAAATGATTTCGAAACTACATCGAATGACTTTTTCTTCAGTGATGGCCGATCCTATGATCAAAAGGCCAAATCGGAGGGTATTGCTTTCAATCCTCCCGGTGGAGTAGCAGCTGGTTCATACCGTGTTGGTATTCTGGCCTCAGATCCAAATAACAACCTTACTTTGGAGCGTTTTTTGGATTTTGTGCTCGTTAATGGTCGTCAGCCCGCTATGGATGTTGTGATTGAATCAACTTTTGAGGCTAAGTCACCCAATGTGCGCGCAAGACGCGGTGATCGATTGATGTTTAAAGGGTTAGTTAATGCTCAGCGCGACATCAAAAAGCTCAAGTTCGCTTTTTTCAACAACGATCGAATGCTTTTCAGTAAGTCGTATGACTTGCCTGGTGCCAGTGATCTTCAACTGGATATGGATCAGTGGAGCGACTCGTTAGATTTCATTATCAGTCCTGAGTCGGTTTTCGGTGATTACCGCTTTACAGTTTCTGTCACCGATAACGAGGGACAAACTGGGGTATCTGTTTTTAATGTAAAAATTCCGTATTGATTGGAAATGGATTGTTGAAAAAGGGGTGGATAATTTCCACCCCTTTTTTATTTAGACTAAATCCGAATAAAGGATTTATACCGTACTTTTGTCCAGAGAATGACACCGATGGAAAAGCCGTTTACCGATTCTACACCCGCTTGGATAGGATTCACCTGTCTTTCGTGTACCTGTGAGGGTAAAAAGAAGGAGTGCTGCAAGAAATACAAAAAGGGAAAGCGCTGCAAGTCGTGTCCTAAAGGATGAGCTCTAAAACGGTAGACGTTGCCATCATTGGCGGTGGGGCGGCTGGATTTTTCGCGGCTGCTCAGCTCGTAAAAATCGCACCCTATTTATCATTGACCCTTCTTGAAAAAGGGAATCAGTTTCTATCGAAGGTGAAAATCTCAGGGGGCGGGCGATGTAACGTTACACACGCGTGTTTCGATGCCAAGCAACTAGCTACCTTTTATCCTCGTGGGAACCGAGAATTGGTGGGACCTTTTCATCGCTTTGGACCAAGTGAGGTAATAACTTGGTTTGAAGAAAGCGGGGTAGCCCTTAAAACCGAAGTGGACAACCGCATGTTCCCGGTGACTAACAGCAGTCAAACCATTATCGATGCTTTGATGAATGCCGTGCAGCAACCGCAGGTAGAGTTGCTACTGCAGAATGGAGTCCAATCCATTTCGAGACTCGGTGACGGTTCATGCTTATTGCGAACCAATCGACATGAAATCGAGGCAAGGGCAATTTTATTCTCGTCTGGGAGTGGTGGTCAGATGTGGTCTATTATTAAGGATTTAGGTGTATCCATAGTAGATCCTGTCCCCTCGCTGTTTACCTTTAACTGCAAATCAGCCTTAATTAAAGGCCTGATGGGAGTGAGTATTCCGCATGTTGGCATTACCATTTCGGGAACCAAGTGGAGTAGCGAGGGACCTTTGTTATTCACCCACTGGGGATTAAGCGGTCCGGCCATTTTAAAGCTTTCGGCTTGGGCTGCTAGGGACCTTGCCGAGCGAAACTATCAATTTGAGGTACACATCGATTTTTTACCGCAAATCGGTTTAGATGAGTTACTGCAAATGCTGCTATCATGGAAGCAAATTCATCCGCGAAAAGCGGTCAGAACGATTACTCCCGAAGGTGTGCCTTCTGCCCTTTGGTCTAAATTGTGCGAGGTAAACGATATTCAACAACTCAGTTTTGCAGACGCAAGTAAAAATCATCTCCGAAAACTGGCTGAGCAACTGAAAAAAATGGCTGTTTCGATCGAGGGTAAAAGCACCTTCAAGGACGAATTTGTTACGGCGGGTGGGGTAGCCCTCAAGGAGGTAGATTTTAAAACGATGGCCAGCAAGCAGTTTCCCAACCTCTTTTTTGCCGGAGAAGTCTTAAATATTGACGCCGTTACGGGTGGCTTTAATTTTCAAGCGGCCTGGACAACCGCATTTTTGGCTGCACATGGCATAGCTGATTTCTTCAATCATCCATAAAACAATCGCAAGTCAGCGATTTTTGCCAGTCAAGGGCGCCGGTTGGTAGTCTGATTCTAATTTCCAGCGTATATCCAGTGAGCTATAGGGGAGTATGGCAATCGTGTCTAGATTGTGCTCCTAACCATGTGGTTACCTTCCTTGGCGAAGCGTAACGGGAGATCAAAGCAAATGGGTCCTTGACAAAAATTAATTTGGATTTCAACAAATAGCAGCAGAGAAATACAAAAAGGCCTCACTATATTGGGAGGCCTTTTGTATGAATGGTATAGAATGAAGGAACTGTGTTCTTGGATTAATCCGATGTTACATGGCACCTTGCATTTCCATTCCTCCGCCGTCCATGTTATTCATATTTTTCCTTTTGAAAAGGGATACATCAAATTTGCCAAATCGGTAACTGAAGTTAACTCTGATATATTGTGGGTTTCTAAGTCGATAGGTATCTTGAACAAAGAACACCGATTCGGAATGGGTAAAGTTGATATCCGTTCTGAATATATCTCTAACGGCGATGGAGATGTTACCCATTTTGTTCTTGAATAGGTCTTTTCTTATGGAAATATCAACGCTACCATGCTCGCGGATGTACCCTTGAGCGCTTCCTTGGATGCCACCGCCCATAAATCCACCTCGGCCACCGCCGCCGCCGCCGCCAGCTGGAATGGCCGAACGGCTTTTGTATTCACCTGTAAGTTGAATGCTGTAGTTTCTTGGAAGTCTGAAATTGGCATTGATTTTTCCGAACCAAGCTAAGCGCTCAACGCGCAAATTTTGCTCGATATTCGATCCGTCAATGACTGCGTTAAAGACATTGAAATTGGTGGTTACATCCAACCATTTTTTGAGTTCGTTTTTGAAGGTCACCTCTGCACCGTAGTTGTAACTTTGGCTTGCATTAGCATAGGTGGTAATGATGGCATCGCGGTTTAGTACTGGATTGAATTCAGTGGTCTGATAACGAGTAATAATGCCGTTAGTATTTTTGTAATAAGCCGAAATCAATACGTTATTTTTACTGTTGATGGTGTTTAGATAGCCCACTTCAATCGAATTGGTGAATTCTGGCAGTAGATCGGGGTTACCTCGGCTCAAGTTCAAACTGTCGGTGTAGTCAATAAACGGAATCAGCTGGAAGAAGTTTGGACGATTGATTTTTCGGGTATAACTCAATTGGATGTCGTCACCCTCTCGGATTTGATAGCTGATAAACTGACTGGGAAATAAACTGGCTGGGAACGAATTGGAGAAGGTGGTATCGCCAGTTTCCAGAAACAAAGTACCGCTATACACCGAGCTTTCAAGGCGCAAACCGGTTTGGAAACTGAATTTGTTGATTTTTCGGCTGTAAGTTGCGTAAGCCGCATAAACTTGGTTCTTGTATCCAAAGTTGTTTGATACAGCTTTCAGTTTTTCGAATTCGTTGGTAAAAGGATTTTTGGTGAAGTTGTCGTTGCTGCTGGTGTAATCGTTGTAGTTTGCTCGCAGACCCGCCTCAATTTTGCTATTCTCACTCAAGGGATTTACAAAATCTGTTTGAGCAGTAATAAATTGCATATTACCCTTACCTTCTTGTCTTTGTGCGATGTTTGGGCCAAATGCAATACCCTCTCCGTTGAAAAATTGGGTGTTGAAGTCGCCTCCAAAACTGCTCAGGCTGCGGTTGTAGTTTACGTCGGCGGTAATTTCCTTTCCTGCTTTGGGATAGAGGTGTTTGTAACTCACGTTGGAGCCGAGGTTGTTGAATTTGCGGTTATTGTTCGACAATCGCTCAGCGAATGAGGAGCCGCTATTGGTGGTATCTGTGCGAATGTCTACTTCTTCTTCGTTGCCAAAACCACCTCCGCCTAGGTTAAAGCCCAGCGTAATGGTGTTGCGGTTATCGGGGAAATAATCCAAACCAAATCGGCCAAACATAAAGTTTCCGTCATTGCTCTGAATATTGTCTTGTCTCACCGTGGTAAGGGGGTCAATGCGGTTAATTCGGTCTGTAAAACCAATCGAAGGGGTGCGTCGTTGATTGGCAAATAGCATGGCAAACGTATTGATTTTGCCTTCTCTAAGGTTGATATCCACCCCGCCATTCAATTTTCCAAAACGGTCAATACCAGCTCTGATTCCGCCGTTGTAACCCAGCTTGCGATTTTTCTTGAGGACAATGTTTATAATTCCACCCATGCCGCCTGAAGCGTCGTATTTTGCAGATGGGTTGGTGATGAGTTCAATACTTTGAATGGCATCGGCGGGTATTTGCTCTAGCGTCATCGAAGAAGGGCGACCATCGACAAAGATTTGAGGAGCTGCGTTTCTCAGCGCCACGTTTCCATCCATATCCACGCTTACCGAAGGAACTGTTCTGAGCACATCCTCGGCTGTACCTCCGGCGCTTACTGTGTTTTTATCAACGTTAAAAATCTTTTTGTCAATTTCCATCTTGAAGGATGGATCCCCGCCTTCAACGACCACTTCTTTTAAGGTGGCAGAACTTTCAAGCTTGATGTTCCCCAGGTCCTTATCGACGGCGTTGAGCGCCTTTTGCATATCCATTGGTTTGCCCAATTCGAATTTGAGATCGAATTTCACTTTTTGCGTGTAGGGCTTGAATCCAATTGCGTTTACTTGCAGTGTAAACTCACCGAAGGGCGGTAATTTCTCGATGCTAAAGTCACCGTTAGCGGCGGTGATTTGCCCACCCATAATGGCGGGTTTCATGGCTTTGGCTGTGCTATCCCAACGTTGGCCGTTGAGTTGCACCGTTGCAAATTCGATGGGCTTGCCATCTGGACCCGTGATCTTCCCGTAAAAACGGCCTACGTTCATTTGCTCGCTGTTCATACCGCGACCACCACCACCTGGTCCTCTACCGCCGCCTCCCATAGGAGGGAATTGCGCTGAACTAACCAGACCTAATCCCACACACCAGCAGGCCAAAACTAATTTCTTGATCATATTAAATAAGTAGGCGGCAAAGCTACCGCGTATAAGGTTGAAAAAAGGTTAAAATGCACTAAAGGGATGTAATGGATGACAAAAGGTTTAAAACTCGTCTAAGCTGACATCGGTATTTTGGCTGTCGAATCGTTCCAAGATCGCCAAAAGTTCTTTTACCAGAACCAGCTTGTCATCTTTTGGGTTGCTTACCAGATGTGTTTTACAAAGGCTTATGCCCTCGAGCAAATCGGCTTCATCAAATGGACCATCCATATTCTCTATCAAGGTTAAGGCCTCTAAAGAGGTTAGATAATCGCTGTTGATTGCAATTTGAACCAGGCTGCCAAAATGCACTTTACTTTTGTCCACAAAAGAGCTATTCCACACCACACTTAACAGATCGGCTCGGACTGTTTCGTAATCGGAGCTGAGGTAGAGGGCCAAAAATTGATCGATTGCGGCCGGGTGCTTTAAATTGGAGAGCAACGCCAGAATGGATTCAACCACGCCTCTGTTTTTCCCATGAACGACTACTTCAAGCAAGGGTTTTATGGAGTCGGCATTACCGGAGTCCTTGATCTTGTCGATTTCGGCGTAGGCTAATTCAGTGTCTTCACCTAAAAGAATTTCGTAGTTGATTGATTTGGCGGCCATACATTAAAATTGGCCGCAAAGGTACAAGTATTTCAGATGGCTGGGTCGATTGATAAAATACTTTCCAATTGCCTCAATTCGTTGACTTTCTCGGCATAGCCTAATCGGGCATAACTGTAAATCAGATTGTTGACCATTCGACGGACAATAGCCCTGTTGCCACAAGGGGCAAAGTACTCAGGCTCGTGCTCAATTTTTAATTGATTGAGAAATTGTTCAATTTCAGCTCGATTGATCAACGTGCCTAATGAGAATGGGTTGATGTAGAATAGAACTTCAGGATCTGGATGATTGATGGCGAGATTGGTCAACCGGGTATCTAAGTAAGCCAGTATAAAGTGATTGGGAAGGTTAACCCCTTTGATGGGAACACCAACTTTGCTGGCAATGAGTTGATAAACGACTGAGAGGCTTAAGGGATTACCTCTTTTGCTCTCCAGCACATCGCTGATATAAGAGTTTTGAGGGCTGTGGTAATTGGTTTTGTTTGCCTTGAACCCGCACAAATCGAATAAAATGTGATTAAAAACTTTTACGGTTTCGAAGGCTGTGAGATCGTCATTTAACTCAAGCCAAACTTGGCGGGCCAGTTTATCGATTTGTTGGTGTAGTTCTTCATAGGTTCGCTCCGGATACTGGTATTTGTTGATCCAGTGGATTCCGAGTAACAGATCTTGATCCTGTTCGGTCCATTTTTTTAGGCCCTCTTTAACGCTGTTGAACTGAATTTGATGAACGAGGTCGACAATTCGGTCTTGGAATGTAGGTTCAAAATGACTGAATTCCCACATGTTTTCCAGTTCGGGAATGGCCTGTTCACCTATCGAGAGCAGTTTGTCTTTCACGGCGTTGTACACCAGCTCGTCTGGGTCGTCGAGCAGCGAAACAAGTGCTTTAAGTTCAGAGCGGTTAACCATTTTGAAACTTTTCTCAAAGGTAGTCGGAGGGTTATCGCAAGAGAGGGTAGGGGCTTCAATATTGTCAACAATTAACCTGTTAACTTTTCTAACGTTTTAATTATTAGTGATTTAATAACCTTCTCTGGATCGGGATGCACGGTTTGCTGTACTCGGTTGGCAATAATGCCGCATAGCGTAATTGCGCTATGGCCCATAAGCTTGCTCAATCCATAAATACCGCTGGTCTCCATCTCGTAATTGGTTAGTTTGCGGTTTTGCCATTTCATTTTGTTGAGCAAAAAATTTTGCAACACATTCGACCCGTCGATTCTCAGGTATCGCCCCTGGGGAGCGTAAAATCCAGTTGCGGTGACAGTAATACCCGCTTGAGCTACATCTTCAAAAAGGGAAATCAGGTGGTGACTGGCTTTGATGGCATAGGGTTTGGCCAGAAGGATATTCCATTGGGTTTGACGTATAAATTCATTTCTCAACGCCTCGCACTCTTCGGTTTCTTGAAAGGGGTAATACTGCATCAGCCCGTCTAGTCCGATGGCGTATTCCGAATAAATATGTTGACCCACCTCGACATCGGCTTGGAGTCCACCACTGGTTCCGATGCGGACAATCTTCAGTCGGGTGAGATCTTTTTTAACCCTGCGCTCAGCAAAGCATATATTGTGAAGGGCATCAAGTTCATTCATTAAGATATCGATGTTGTCGGTACCAATTCCCGATGAAATCACGGATAATCGGGTGTTTCCGATATAACCGGTGTGGGTAATGAACTCGCGTGTACTTACTTCGTGCTCCAACTTATCGAAATGGTAACTCACCTCGCGTACGCGGTCGGGATCTCCTACAATAATGACCGTATCACTGACCTGCTCTGGCAACAGGTTTAGGTGATAGATTGCACCGGATGGCCTCAACATCAGTTCAGAGGTGCTCAACGTGTGCGGCAGTCGACAGTAAGGCGGTGTTTGCATGGCGGTTGGGCTGAAAGACAAGAATCGAATATACTAAAAATCAGTGTATTCTGCAACTTTTGTGCGATAATTGTCATGCTTTCAAACATTGCCCGAGGCTTTACCGTAATTTTGGGGCAAAGACGGAATAATTATGCAGATAGAGGTCATCACCATTGGCGACGAAATTTTGATTGGACAAACGGTTGACACCAACTCAGCATGGCTGGGTAGAACGCTCAATGCAGCTGGATTCCGAATAAGGCGCATCGTGACGATTTCCGATCAACGCGATGAGATGATCCAAGCGCTCAACGAATCGCTTAGCCGAGTGGATATGGTAATTGTGACCGGCGGTCTGGGTCCAACAAAAGACGATATTACCAAGAAGGTCTTGGCTGAGTATTTTGATACCGATTTGATCATGAATCAAGAAGTGTTAGATCGGGTTTCCGCTTTTTTTGAGCGCATGAACAGGCCATTGTTAGATGTAAACCGACAGCAAGCACTGGTTCCGGCCAACTGCGATGTACTGCCCAACCTCAAAGGCACGGCAAGCGGAATGTGGTTTGATCGCAATAACCAGGTTGTTGTTTCGCTACCGGGCGTTCCTTATGAAATGGAGCATTTGATGGAAGAGCAGGTGATACCCAGAATGATAGCCCGCTTTCAGCCCGGCTCTATCGTACATCAAACCATCATGACCCAGGGAATTGGGGAAAGTTTTTTATCGAAGATCATTGAAGATTGGGAGGAACGCCTGCTAAAGAGCGGTCTCAAATTGGCGTATTTGCCCAGTCCCGGGTATGTAAAGCTGAGGATAACATCGGTCGATCGCCCTAAAGAACAGGCGCTTCGGGAGATAAGTGGTTGGGTCGATGAATTAAGACCCCTGATTGAACCTTACCTGTTTGCAGAATCGGATGTGCCAATGGAGCGGGTGGTAGCCGACCTATTGCGCCAACACGGATTGACTTTGGGCATGGCAGAGAGCTGCACTGGTGGATATGCGGCACATCTCATCACTCGGATGGCAGGGGCTAGCGATTTTTTCAAGGGTTCGCTGGTAACCTACAGTTCATCATCGAAAACGGGTGTATTACATGTTGATCCATTGCTTCTCGACGCACACGGCGCCGAGTCAAGAGAAGTAGCCGAGGTAATGGCATCGCTTACCCGTGATCGTTTGGGTTGCGACTACGCCCTTGCTTTAACCGGTTTCGCAGGTCCGTCGGGAGGTACCGAAGCCGTTCCGGTGGGTACTATTTTTTATGCGGTAGCAACGCCAACGGGGGTAGTCAGTGAAAGTAAAAAATTTGGAAGCGATCGAATGCGCAACATCGAAAGATCAACAATGGAGGTTTTAAATCTTTTGAGAAAAGAATTGATCAAAGATTTGGGTGTTTAGAAAAAAATATCGTTTCTTTGCACTCCTTTTTGAAAACCAATCGTAAGGAAACAAGAAAATGGCACGAGTTTGCACACTAACGGGTAAAATGAGACAGGTAGGTCACAGCGTTTCGCACTCTAATCGCAAAACCAAGCGTACCTTTGAGCCCAATCTTCAGACGAAGAAATTTTTCGTACCCGAAACGGGAGAGTGGGTAGTTATTAAAGTATCTACCTCAGCTCTGAAAACCATCAACAAAATCGGAATCTCTGCGGCCCTGAAAAGAGCGTCAGAGCAAGGTTATATCATTTACTAATTACCAGAAGCAATGGCTAAGAAGGCAAAAGGCAACAGAATCCAAGTGATTCTTGAGTGCACCGAGCACAAAACCAGTGGTATGCCGGGTACCTCGCGCTATATTACTGTTAAAAACAGAAAGAACACTCCGGATCGTTTGGAGATCAAAAAGTATAACCCTATCCTTAAGAAGGTTACCGTTCACAAGGAAATTAAGTAATAACCATGGCAAAGAAAGTAGTAGCATCGCTTCAGAAAGCGGAATCTAAAAACATGACCAAGGTGATCAAAATGGTAAAGTCACCTAAGACCGGTTCGTACTCTTTCAAAGAAGAAGTATTGAACAACGATTTAGTGAATGATTTTTTCAAGAATAACTAATTCCTTACTCCGTAAGTGAAAAGCCTTGCCGCTCATTGGCAAGGCTTTTTTTATGTCCGATTGCTCCCTTTTATTACCTTCGTCGTTCGTTAATCACCAGCATGGGATTATTTGATTTTCTCTACAAAAACAAAACTGAAGACCTAGATAATGGTCTTGCCAAATCTCGCGAAAGCGTATTAGGTAAATTAGCCCGTGCTGTGGTGGGCAAAAGCAAGGTCGATGCAGAGGTATTAGATCATCTGGAAGAGATCTTGGTCAGTGCGGACGTGAGTGTAGAAACCACGGTTAAAATCATTCACCGCATAGAAGACCGAGTAGCACGCGATAAATTCCTTGGAACACAAGAATTGAATCGCTTGCTTCGCGAAGAAATTGCCGAATTGTTAGCCGACGCTCCTGATGGCACTCAATTTGACCTTCAAGGTCAACCGACTAACGAGCCATACGTAATTTTGGTAGTAGGGGTAAATGGTGTGGGTAAAACAACAACCATTGGGAAATTGGCAAATCAATTTAAACTTGCCGGTAAGCAGGTAATTCTTGGTGCAGCAGATACATTTAGGGCGGCTGCCATAGACCAACTTAAAATTTGGGGTTCTCGAGTGGGTGTGCCTGTGGTGGCTCAAAGCATGGGTTCTGATCCGGCATCCGTGGCATTTGAGACCGTTTCTGAGGCCGTTAAAGCAAACGCTCAAGTTGTAATCATCGACACGGCTGGCAGGCTGCACAACAAGGTTGGTCTGATGGCTGAGTTGTCGAAGATTAGACGAGTGGTTCAGAAAGTGGTTCCCAACGGTCCTCACGAAGTGCTGTTGGTATTAGACGGATCAACGGGTCAAAACGCCATAGAGCAAGCAAAAGAATTCACCAAGGCCACAGAGGTATCTGCCATTGCGGTGACCAAGCTCGATGGCACAGCCAAGGGCGGTGTGGTGATTGGAATCAGCGATCAATTTAATATTCCCGTAAAATATATCGGAGTTGGTGAAAAGGTTGAGCACTTGCAATTGTTCGACAAAAAAGCCTTCGTAGATAGTTTGTTTAAATGATGAGCAGCAAGGGTATTTCCAATTCCGCGACCGAGGAGGTGCTTCGATTGGCAAATCAGATGTTTCAAACGTTAGGTGGCGGACTCGGACAACGGGTTTATGTCAATGCCCTCAACGTGGCATTAGATCAAAGCAAACTCAGTTTTGATGCCAATTGCGAGTTTGCCGTGATGTACCTCGATGAAAAAGTAGGAACGATCCGTTCTGATTTTTTCATTGAACACCAGTTGGCCGTTTGGATTGTAGAGGGTAAAATCAGCGAGGATCAAAAAAAAGCATACCAAAACATGATCAAAGCGGCCGGATTGGGCGGCGGGCTCGTCATTGAATTGAGTCTAGAGGGGTTGGTGGCACACAAGTTATAAGTATGAAGACAAAGACGCTCAAGAAAAATAAAGTCAACGTGGTTACGTTGGGTTGTTCGAAAAACATATACGACTCGGAAGTGTTGATGGGGCAACTCAAGGCCAACCGTTTTGATGTAGAACATGAGTCGACTCAGGGCGATGCTTCAATTGTAATCATCAACACTTGTGGATTCATCGACAACGCAAAACAAGAGAGCATCGATACCATTCTGCGCTACGCCGAGGCTAAGGAAGCCGGTTTAGTAGATAAAGTGTACGTTACTGGTTGTTTGTCGGAACGCTACAAAGGAGATTTATCGGCCGAAATTCCAGAGGTAGATGCTTGGTTTGGTACCCGCGATCTGCCCAAAATGCTTAAAACCTTAAAAGCCGATTACAAGGCCGAGTTGGTGGGGGAGCGTTTGCTAACTACCCCTCAGCATTACGCTTATTTTAAAATCGCTGAGGGATGCGACAGGCCCTGCTCATTCTGCGCCATCCCCTTGATGAGGGGCAAGCATAAGTCAACCCCCATCGAATCTTTGGTGGAGCAAGCGAACAAGCTTGCCGCCGCAGGAACGAAGGAACTTATTCTCATCGCTCAAGACCTTACCTATTACGGCCTTGACCTATACAAGGAGCGCAAACTTGCCGATTTACTGCGCAACCTAAGTGATGTGAATGGAATTGACTGGATTCGCCTGCATTACGCTTATCCATCTGGTTTTCCGATGGATGTACTCGATGTCATGCAGGAACGAGACAATATCTGCAAGTACCTGGATATGCCATTGCAGCATGCTTCTGATAACATGCTTAAATCGATGCGTCGCGGTATAACCAAGGCCAAAACGTATGAACTGGTTGAATCGATTCGCGAAAAGGTGCCGGGTATCGCGCTGCGAACGACCCTGATTACCGGTTATCCGGGCGAAACCCAAGCCGATTTTGAAGAAATGAAGCAGTGGGTTCAGGATCTCCGTTTTGATCGCCTGGGTTGTTTTACCTATTCTCACGAAGAAAATACCCATGCGTATTCGCTTAACGACGATGTGCCCCAGGAAGTGAAAGATCAGCGCGCGGAGGAAATCATGGAAATTCAAGCTTCGATCTCTCATGAGTTGAATCAAACGCGGGTAGGGCAGACGTATAAGGTCTTGTTCGACAGGGTGGAAGGAGATCATTTTGTAGGCCGAACAGAATACGACAGCCCAGAGGTTGACAATGAAGTATTGGTAAATAAATCGAATTACCTCCGCCTAGGGGATTTTGCCCACGTAAAAATTGACGAGGCAAGCGACTTTGACCTTTTCGGCACCGTGGTTGATGCGCCCATTAAAAAAGGTTAAGAGGTGGTGTGGGGCTCTAAAGAGCGGCTATCTTTGGCGGGCATGGGTAAAATCATTACAGACAACATAGAAATTGACTTTGAGCGCACGGGAAAATTTACCCCTATTGCCCTCGATTTATTAAAAGGGCACGCCAACCTGGGCCCCATGGTCAACAGGTTTTTTACGCCAAGTGATGCGCAGTATTGGGTTAATCAACGCTCTGTTCATCCCACTCCTCGCCAGACACTGGTTGATGCGTTGCGCAGGCAGTACAAAGGCCTCGCCGTTCAGTCGGAGGTAACCCAAAACATCGATGCGCTTAACCGCGAAACAACCTTTACCGTAACCACCGGCCATCAGCTGTGTTTGTTTACAGGACCTCTTTATTTTGTCATCAAAATTGCGCACACCATCCGCTTGGCGCGCGAAATGGAGTTGCATGCCAAAGATACCCGAGTTGTACCCGTATTTTGGATGGCCTCTGAGGATCACGATTTTGAAGAAGTCAATCACACGTATATTCAAGGTAAATCCATTCGGTGGAATCGCTCGCACAACGGTGAGCCCGTTGGGCAATTGGATCTAGATAACTTTGAAACCGTCTGGCAGCAGCTTTCTGACATACTTCCAGATGGTCCCAAAGCGTCCGAGTTAAAGAAATTCCTTCAAAAACATTACCTACCAAGTTATACTTTGGCGCAAGCTACTCGTTCGCTGGTGAACGCCTTATTCGGTTCATACGGCTTGGTGATCATCGACGGAGACGACCCGGAGCTAAAATCCCATTTTATGCCCCACGTGGAACGCGAATTGACGCAATCGTTCGCCCAACACGCGGTTCTGGAACAAAATCAAAAGTTGGAATTAAATTATACCATCCAGGTTAATCCAAGACCAATCAATTTGTTCTGGTTTGAAGGTGGATATAGGTATCGTGTGGATGTGGGTCCGGTTTTTTTGAAAGGAGAGGAATCCATTCCGCTCGATTCTGCGAAGTTCAGTCCCGATCGGTTTAGCCCCAATGTTTTACTTCGGCCGCTATACCAGGAAACCATTCTTCCCAACCTCGCCTATGTAGGAGGTGCGGGTGAAATAGCTTATTGGTTGCAATTGAAAGGGATGTTTGATGTAAGCGGGGTTCCCTTTCCCGCATTGGCCCTTCGAAACTCGGGTGTCGTAATCGACGAGGTCGATCATAACCGTTGGCTCGACTGGGGTTTTAAAACTACCGAATTGTTTTTGTCCCCTGCTGATTTGAGCAAATCGATTGCCGCCAAGGCGGGTTCCGAGGTATTAGAAAAGTTGGAGAAAAGCCAAGATGAAATTGAGCAGAAAACGATTCAACTGGCCCGCGATTTATCGAAACTGAGCCCGGGACTTGCCCGTCATTTGGAGGCCAAAATGGCAAAAGAACGCCATTTCCAGCAGTCGCTTCAACGCAAAATCATCCGCGAGTTCAAAATCCGCGAGGAATCGCTGATAACCAAAGCAGAACAAATCAGATCGAGCTATTTCCCCGGTAACGGCTCCCTTCAAGAGCGAAAGGAAAATATATTCGGGCTGGTGTATCGCTACGGTTTCGAATTGATTGACGAGATCGTTTCGCACATAAGTATCGAACCGGGCACTTTTTCAGTTTGGGTTGCATCGAACACAAAGAAGTAACTCGCGCAGAAATTTTCTTTTCTTATCACACTTTGCAGTGGCTAAGATGGTCTTGTTGAGTAACCTTGCTATTGAGAAGGTGGGGTGATTGCTTCCTGAAAGGAGTTGAAAAACCGCTGAAAGTCAGCCTTGCTCATCTGATTGCCCCATAATTTGGGAGAAACTGATCAACAAAGGTTTTTTAAACGCTTGGCATTACTACATTTGCCTATGCAAGAAACCATCCTGATCTTAGATTTTGGTTCTCAGTATACACAGCTGATAGCCAGAAGAGTACGTGAGTTAAACGTCTATTGCGAGATTCATCCCTACAATAAAATTCCGCAGCTCTCTCATGTTAAAGGGTTAATTTTATCGGGAAGCCCCTTTTCGGTGCACGACGAAAACGCGCCACACCCCGATCTTTCAGGTTTTTTGGGTGCGATGCCCGTTTTGGGTGTGTGTTACGGAGCCCAATTTTTGGCGCATACCAGAGGGGGTAAGGTTATTCGATCAACCATACGCGAATACGGAAGGGCCAACATCAGCGATTTGCCTATCGTTTCGAGGCTAACTGAGGGTATTCCGCACGGATCTCAGGTTTGGATGAGCCATGGTGACACCATTGGCGCTCCTCCCGCTGGTGCCGAAATTATTGCCTCAACCCATGATGTGAAGGTGGCGGGATATCAGAAGACCGACGAACATTATTTCGGAATTCAGTTTCACCCTGAGGTATTTCACAGCACGGATGGACTTACCCTGCTCAAGAATTTCGTGGTGAACATATGTGGATGTCAGCAGAGTTTTTCTCCGGCAAGTTTTGTAGAGAGCACGGTGGCTGAACTGAAGCAAAAAATCGGCAGTGAGAAGGTTGTTCTCGGTTTAAGTGGTGGTGTGGATAGCTCCGTTGCTGCTGTTTTACTTGACAAAGCCATTGGCAAGAACCTTACCTGCATATTTGTAGATAATGGTTTGTTGCGCAAAGACGAATTCAATGCAGTACTGGCCAGCTACAAAAACATGGGCCTTCAAGTGATTGGTGTTGACGCAAAAAACCTATTCTACGAGGCGCTTAAGGGGCTTTCGGACCCCGAAGAAAAGCGCAAGGCCATTGGGAAGGTGTTTGTTGATGTTTTCGACTCAGAATCTCAAAAGATTGAGGGTGCTGCTTGGTTGGGACAAGGAACGATTTATCCCGACGTAATCGAGTCGGTTTCGGTGAAGGGTCCCTCGGCAACCATCAAATCGCATCACAACGTTGGCGGACTTCCCGCATATATGAAACTCAAGGTGGTTGAACCCCTTAGGTTGTTATTCAAGGATGAAGTAAGGCGTGTGGGAAGAGAGCTTGGGATCGATGGCCATATTCTAAATCGTCACCCATTCCCTGGGCCCGGTTTGGCTATCCGGATTTTGGGAGAGATCACCCCTGAGAAGGTGGCTCTGCTTCAGGATGCCGATGCCATTTTTATCAACGGGCTCAAAGAACATGGACTATACGATCAGGTATGGCAGGCAGGCGTAATATTGCTCCCTGTGCAGTCGGTTGGTGTGATGGGTGATGAACGCACCTACGAGAATGCCGTTGCGCTGAGAGCGGTAACTTCAACGGATGGTATGACGGCTGATTGGTGTCATTTGCCTTACGAGTTCCTCGCAAAGATTTCAAACGAAATCATCAACCGCGTGAAGGGAATCAACCGAGTTGTTTACGACATTTCTTCCAAACCCCCAGCAACTATAGAATGGGAATAAAAATGATTAACATGCGACATGCTTCCGTTGGATTGAGGTTATTCGCCGGATGCTTGGTGTTTTTTTGCGGTGTTTTGCACACCCAAAAGGTTTTGGCACAAAGCGAAAAACCCGTAATTATCGACGGTACCAAATACATCATCCATCAGGTTGAAAAGGGTCATACGCTTTATGCCATATCGAAGAAGTATGCCATCAGCATGGATGCGCTGCTATCAGCCAATCCCGGTGCCTCGGCAGGTGTTAAAGTAGGCGATCGCCTCCGAATTCCAGTCGATAAGATGGATAAAATGGCTACCACGGGATCTTCGCCCCAAATCCAGAGCGATCTATTAATCCATACGGTGGCCAAAAAGGAAACGCTGTATTCCTTAGCGCGCCGCTACGATATCACCCCCGCCGAGATATTATCTGCAAATCCAGGATTGGGAAGCACCCTCAGCGAAGGTCAATTACTTCGAATCCCGGTAAAAAAAGGCAAAAACGGACAGCCATCTTTTTACAAAGAGGCTGAAGAGGAGATAGCCACTATTCACGTGGTTGGGGCCAACGAAACCTTATACAGCTTATCGAAGCTCTTCAATGTGAGCATCGATGAGATAAAGGCTGCTAATGGGGGTTTGCCCCAGGGTTTGATTCTGGGTCAAACCATTAAAATCCCGAAAAAAGGTGAGTTTGAGCGCAATTCGGAGAGTTCATCGTCAGGGACCTTCCCAGCACCCAAAGGGGAGTCGATGTTTACCACCCAAACACCGACGCCTTCCAACAACAGCGCCGTAACTCGCAATGCGGAGTATGCAAGTGGAGGAAGTTTGAAGGTGGTTATGATGTTGCCTTTTGAGGCGGCAAGATTGGATTCTGTCGACAAATTGGGTCACGATCAGGTAGCGTTGGAATTTTATCAAGGTGCGTTAATCGCACTGGATACCGTGAGATCGATGGGGACTGACTTAAATGTCTATATCTACGACTCCAACAAAGACGGTAAAAGGGTTAAAGAAATTGCCACCAAACCCGATTTAAACAACGCGGACCTTTTCATCGGACCAATGTATAAGTCAGAGTTACTTGCTTTGGCGGAAGTTTCGGGTGCGCGCCAAGCGCACATCGTTTGTCCAGTCCCTCAATCGGGAGGCATACTCATGAACAGGCCTTTTATCAGTAAAGCGCACTGTGATGATGCCACGCAACTATCGGCACTAACTCGATTTATCAATCGC
>DASUEB010000085.1:0-2325 GCA_036275295.1 Luteibaculaceae bacterium
CAACGCCTTGGAGGGAAAAGCCGCTGAGCTGACTGCTTTGATTGCGAAATCGCCAGCTAATTTAGATAAGCTGCTGCGCGAGTACGATGGCGTAAAAACCGAAATCGACCTCAAGATGAAGCAGTGGGAAGAAGTCGAGCAGCAAGTTATGCAGATGTCTTGATTTAGACGGCTCGATCTCTTCGTCGAAGCAGCATAAAATCGGCTATCACCAGAGCGGCCATTGCCTCTACGATGGCGACTGCCCTCGGTAAGACACATGGGTCGTGACGGCCTTTTCCCGCTAAAGTGACGCTTTCACCGTTTCGATCAATGGTTTCTTGATTTTGCATGATGGTGGCCACCGGCTTGAAAGCTACCTCGAAGGTAACAGGTTCACCATTGCTGATGCCGCCTTGTATGCCCCCAGAGTGGTTGGTTTTAGTGCGCGTTTGGCCATCGGCATCGCGGTAGAAAACGTCGTTGTGTTCACTGCCTAACATACGGGTTCCTTGAAATCCGGAACCCAAACTAAATCCCTTCACGGCATTAATGCCCATCATGGCGTACCCCAAGCGGGCGTGCAGTTTATCGAAAACAGGTTCTCCTAAGCCCACGGGTACTTGAAGGATATGGCATTTAATTACTCCGCCAACCGAGTCGCCGTTTTTGCGCGTTTTTTCAATGAGGTCAATCATCTGCACTGCCGCTTTTGGATCAGGACAGCGCACTGGGTTTGCTTCGATTTGTTCCCAGCTTGGTGGGGTTGACGGTTCGCTGGCCGCTATGTCTTTGACCTGCGAAACGTATGTAGAGAAAGAAATGCCGTGTAGCTTCAGCCATTGCTTGGCAATTGAGCCTGCGGCAACCCGTGCGGCGGTCTCTCTGGCCGACGATCGTCCACCGCCCCTAAAATCTACATGACCGTATTTTTGATCGTAGGTAAAATCGGCGTGCGAGGGTCGATACGCTCCCTGCAAATGGTCGTAGTCTTGCGATCGTTGGTTGTTGTTTTCCAATACCAGCGCGATGGGCGTGCCGGTTGTTATGCCCTCGTAGATTCCTGAAAGCACGCGTACTTCATCGGCCTCTTGGCGCTGTGTGGTCAGTTTCGATTGGCCCGGTTTACGTCGGTTTAAATCGCGCTGTATTTCACTTATATCGATGTTTACTCCCGCCGGACAACCGTCGATCACCACTCCTAGACCTACACCATGCGACTCGCCAAAGGTGGTTACCGTAAACAATCGGCCAAAACTATTTGCATTCATCTCTCTTCAAGGTAATTATTGGATACTGGTTGCGGTTATTTTAAGCCATTCGCGCCAAAACGAAGGAAAGGATTTTTTCACCACGTCGGGATTTTCAAAGGTAAGATCAGGAAAGAACAAGGTAAGTGGGGCAAAGGCCATCGCCATACGGTGATCGTGATACGTTTTTATCAAATGGTTTTCGGGAGGCTTAACGGCTTTTCCTTTTTGCCGGATTTTTCCTTTGGCCATTTCAATGAGTTCAATCCCGAAGGCTTTCAGTTCAGCAGTCATGGCTGCAATCCGATCGGTCTCTTTGATGTACAAGGTTTCTAATCCCGTCCACTCGGCGTCGATGCCTAATCCAGCGCAGGTAACCATTAAGGTCTGGGCTAAATCGGGTTGATTGTTCAGGTCAAATGATACCGTTCGGGGCATGGGCCGAGACAGATCTTTTGCAATGATTACTCCGGCCTCCGTTTGGGTGGTGGTGACTTGAAAAACCTCGTAGATCCGGGCGGTCTCCGCGTCTCCTTGCAGGCTTTTGGCAGTGAGGCCTCGCAGAACAATCCGAAGGTTGGGATGCAGGGCCACTGCGCTGTAAAAATAGGATGCAGCGCTCCAGTCGGCTTCAATGTTGAGGCTTGTAGATTGAAAGCCAGGATAAACCCGGATGCTCAAGGGATCCTCATCGATTTTAACTCCACACTGCTTAAGCACACTACATGTCATAGCCAAGTAGCTCCGGCTGGTGGGAAGGTCAGTGAATCGAATTTGAATGCCCTGCGAGGTAAACGGAGCGATGAGCAGCAAGGCACTAACAAATTGGCTGGAAATAGAGGGGTCTATGTCAACGGATTGACGGGGTAAATCAGTAGTTCCTTCAACAGCGATAGGAGGGTAGCCTTCTTCACCCAGGTATTCAATTTGAGCGCCCAAAATACGCAAGGCATCCACCAACGGCCCGATGGGTCGCTGCAGCATTCGTTCGCTACCAGTAATAATGCGCCTTCCATTTCGCAAGCAAGCGGCAGCCGTTAAAAAGCGAAACGCCGTACCAGCTGGGCCTAGATCGAATAAAGTGGCTCGGTCCAGT
>DASUEB010000086.1:0-2374 GCA_036275295.1 Luteibaculaceae bacterium
TCTTCGAAATCGTCACCCGCGATTTCAATGTTGATGGGTTTACCGGTTGGAGGTCCACCTTGCTCTTGTTCCACGGTGATCTCAGCTCCGGGAATGGCTTTAATGGCCGCTCGGATGCTATCGAGAATATCGCGGGTTGAAGCTCCATTTCGCTCAGCAAACGGCACAAAAGCCACAGTTACCTTGCCTTTGTGAGGCTGAACCTGATTGGTCCCCTCCATGGGATCGCCCGCACCGACAGCCACGTTGGCTATAACCGATTCGACGATGGGATTTTTCTCACCGATGATCTTGTATACCTTGTCTTCTACCACCTTGGTGATCGAATCGGTGTAGTTTTGATGCGTCCCCACAGGCAAATTGATGTATGTGTACACAAAGTTGGGCTCGCCCTGAGGGAAGAAAACCGTAGCCGGTGGAAAGGCAATGGTTAATCCGACCGTTCCAAAAAACAACAACACAACCCCTACCAACAAGGCTATCGGACGGCGGCCTTCCAAGCACCAGGTCACCAAGGCCTTGTATTTATCTTGAACACCAGGCCAGGTCTTGGTTTGGAAGGTGTGAATCCACTTGGTTAGAACGAATTTGTTCAACAAAAACATCAGGTAAATAAAGACGGCAAAATTTGCCCCACCGATGTTTCCGGTAACGTACAACAATAGGGCCACCACACCAAAGATGATCGTCGTTACACGCAACTGCCGCGCGGCTTTGGCCTGATCGCGCTCCTCAGATTTCTCCATGAAATCGACAGCAAAAACCGGGTTGATGATATAGGCCACCACCAACGAGGCCAACAGCGTTACAATGAGTGTAATGGGCAAGAAAAACATAAACTTACCAATAACACCTTGCCAGAATGCAAGCGGAACAAAAGGTGCTAGGGTAGTAAGGGTTCCTGATAGCACGGGTAGAAATACTTCTCCAGCCGCCATCTTCGCGGCTTTAACCACCGAAATACCCGGATTTTCATGGTAGATGCGGTGGGTGTTTTCAATTACCACAATCGCGTCGTCGACCACAATACCCAATGCCAGCAGGAACGAGAACAACACAATCATGTTCAGTGTAAATCCAATGCTCGGCATGATCAAAAAGGCCACAAACATGGATAGCGGAACCGAGAGCGCCACAAATAAAGCGTTGGTGGTTCCCATAAAAAACATCAGAATCAGGGTCACCAACACGAAACCAATGATGATGGTGTTGTTCAGGTCGGCAAGCGTTACGCGGGTTTGATCGCTTTGGTCGCCTGTAATACTCACCGTGAGGCCCTTGGGAAAGCGGGTTTCTTGCATTTCATCGAGGATGGCGCGAATTTTGTCGCTAGCCTCGATAAGGTTTTCCCCACTTCGTTTTACCACATTCAGGGTGATTACGTTTTTGTGATCTAAACGAGCAAAGCTCTCTTGCTCCTTAAAACCGTCTTTCACCTCGGCAATGTCTTTCAAATACACAATGGCTCCGCTGCCGGCGCGCACTATGATATTCTGAATTTGCTCTACGTTCTGGAAATCGCCGTTCACCGATATGGCTCGTTTCATGGTGCCCATATCAATTTGTCCGCCAGAGATGGCCATGTTTTCGTAGGCAACAGCACTTTCAATGTCTTGCATTGAAATTTGCGAGGCAGCCATCTTGTACAGATCGACATCAATCTGAATTTCGCGGTCGAGAGCTCCGATGATATCTACACGGGTGATTTCCTTCAGGCCCTCTATGCGATCTTGCAAATCTTCTGCGTACTGTTTGAGTTGCTCTAGGTCGTAATCTCCGGCCAGGTTGATGTTCATGATGGGCAGCTGCGACACATCGACCTCCATCACTTGCGGATCATCGAGCAAGTCTTTGGGAAGGTCGTTTTTGGCGGCATCTACCTTCTCTTTCACCAGGCGCTTGGCTTCTTTGATATCGACATCGGTATTGAATTCAACGATCACGTTAGAAAAATCTTGAACCGAGTTGCTGGTTACTTTTTTAACGTTATTGATCGACTTCACCTGCTTCTCAATTTGTTTTGAGACCAGGTTTTCCATGTCGGTAGGCGAGGTTCCCGGGTTGATCGTTGCTACATAGATTTGGGGGAACACCACCTCGGGAAACTGCTCCTTGGGCAGACTTTGGTACGACATCAATCCCGCGAGGGTAATGATGATCGTAAGCACATAAATGCTGGTTTTATTATTGATCGACCAGCTGGTTGGCTTAAACTCTTTAAAAACGTCTTTCATAGCGCGGGGGCTTATTGTTTATTGATAGACACTCTATCGCCGTCGTTGATGCTGCGCACGCCTTCGAACACAATTTCGTCGCCAGCATTGAGTCCGCTGATGATTTCGCTTCTATTCTGATAGGTCAAGCCCATTTTTAC
>DASUEB010000087.1:0-2426 GCA_036275295.1 Luteibaculaceae bacterium
TAAACGCCATGTCTAAATCCTTCCTCGTGTTTGATGATATTGGTAATTCCGCCTTCGTCGCCAATTTTGGTGACAATAGGGGTAAAAATGTTGCTCAGGGCAAATGAGGCCGTGCGGGCCACACGCGATGCAATGTTGGGGACACCGTAATGAATAACGCCGTATTTATTGATAACGGGGTTGCTGTGATTTGTAATTTCACTGGTTTCGAAGCACCCTCCTTGATCTATGGAAATATCAACGATTACGGATCCGGGTTTCATTTTGGCAACCATATTTTCAGATACTACACATGGAGTGCGGCCCATGCCGGCTCTGAGTGCGCCAATGGCAACATCGGCGCGGATGAGGGCTTTTTCGAGCACGCTGGGTGAAATGATTGAAGTGTTAAGTCTCATGCCCAGATCGTTTTGCAGGCGGCGCAATCGATAAATGGAGTCGTCAAAAACCCGCACAGAGGCTCCGAGGCCCAAGGCCGCGCGGGCGGCGAATTCGCCCACCGTTCCGGCGCCTATGATAACCACTTCGGTTGATGAAACCCCCGAAATGCCCCCAAACATGAGTCCAGGTCCGTCGTTTACGTTGCTCAGGTACTCGGCGGCGATCAGCACGGCGGTACTGCCTGCAATCTCGCCCATGGCGCGTATGGCGGGATAGATACCCTCTTCGTCTTTGATAAATTCCCATGCCACAGCCGTAACTTTTTTCGCCATCATGCGCCGCAGAATGTCTTTGGGCTGAATCGAAAGCTGAAGGGCGCTGATGATGGTTTGCCGCTCTTTGAGCAGTTCTACCTCCTCGGCGGTGGGTGGGGCTACTTTGAGAATGAGATCGGCTTGAAATACCTCAGCGGCACTGTACACAATTTCAGCACCTGCCTCGGTGTAGTCCTTGTCGGTAAATTTACAATTCTTTCCCGCGTGACTTTCTACCACTACGCGATGCCCTTGACTCACCAACACTTCGACGGCCGAAGGCACCATGGCCACTCTGTTTTCTTGGAACGCAATTTCTTTGGGAATGCCTATGAATAGTTTCCGGTTTTTGGTGCCGGGTTGGAACAATTCTTCTTGTGGGAGTAAAATGGCCTCAAGGGCTAGGGCTTTGACTGCTTCCTGGGAGCTTGGCATGCTTGTCGTTTTGTCGAATGGTAAAGGTACGAAATTGATCTACTTCTCTAACCACTCAAAATGTCTGATTTCCCCCTCAGTTCTGATTCGTATTTCGGCATGGGGCATATCTAAGATATCTGCAATGAGGTCGGGCCATTCGATGATGCAAATGGAACCTGAGTCGATGTAGTCCCAGAATCCCAGTTGCATTACTTCTTGTTGATCTTTAAGGCGGTATAGATCGAAGTGGAAGACTCGCTGCCCATCTTTTAGTTCGTATTCATTTACAATAGAGTAGGTAGGGCTACTTGCTTCGTCGGTGGCATCCAGGGCGCGCATAAGGGCCGAGACCCAAGTGGTTTTGCCCGATCCCATGGGCGCGTTTAATAAAACCACCCGCTTTCGCCGCACCTGCTCCGCCCAATCGCGAGCCAATGTGTCTAATTCTGGGAGCGAGGAAACTGTGCGAATCATGAACCTTTATTTTGCCTCCAAATATATCAAGGGAACTAACATTTCCTCCATTGAAATACCCCCGTGTTGGAATGTGTTTCTGAATTGGTGTACAAATTGATTGTAGTTGTTGGGATAAACAAAAAAGTAATCCTCCTTGGCAAAGATGTAGCTAGAACTTACGTTTACGCGTGGCAAAAAGGCCTGGTCGGGATTGTTGATCACAAAAACCTCTTTGTCGGTAAAACTGAGGTTTTTACCCACTTTATATCGAAGGTTGGTATTGGTGTTCCGATCGCCTATGACCTTGGAGGGTTGCTGGGTTCGTATGGATCCGTGATCGGTGGTAATGATCAGTTTCCCTTTTTTGTCGGCAATTTTCTTAATGAAGTCAAACAGAGGTGAGTTTTTAAACCAGCTGGCTGTTAGCGACCGATACGCAGTTTCGTCCTCGGCGAGTTCCTTGATCACCTCCATGTCAGTACGGGCGTGCGACAGCATGTCGACGAAATTGTACACCACAATGTTTAAGGCATTCTGATTGAGGTTGCTGAAGTTTTCTACCAACTTCTTGCCCGCATCTAGGTTGGTGATTTTCTGGTAGCTGTGTTTTCGGGTATACCCCAGTCGTTTCAGCTGAAGACTGAGAAGTTCTGGTTCGTATTGGTTTTTGCTGCCTTCATCGTTTTCGTTTAACCACAGGTCTTTGTGTATTTTCTCAATTTCGCTGGGCATCAATCCGGCAAAAAAGCTGTTTCGGGCGTATTGGGTTGCCGTTGGCAGAATGGTGCAGTATGCACTTTCCTGTTTGATGACGAAATAATCACTGAGAATATTCCGTATGGTGCGCCACTGATCCAT
>DASUEB010000088.1:0-3284 GCA_036275295.1 Luteibaculaceae bacterium
TTCGCAGATCACCGCATTGCCACTGATGGCCGCCGTAGGCAACTGATTAACCCGTATGCGTGCGCTGTCGTTCAACAACGAGCTGCAAACCGGTGTATTGCCATCGGTAATCGAGCGAAGCAAATACGTCGTTGAGTCAAAAGGAGATACCGAAAGTACCGTCGTCAGCGCGTTTAATGCATACGACGTGTCTTGACCATTCACCGATACATTCAACACAAATGGCGCGCGGCCCGTGGCTTGTATCGTCAATGGCGTGCTGGTGCCCACACAAATCGTCGCATCACCGTCGATAGCAGCCGTTGGAAGAGCGTTCCAACGAACCGGAGTACCGCGGCTAACGTCAATGCAGGTGTCCAAACGATCGAAGCCCAGTGAGTCACCTGCATTTCCTACCACTTGGGAGATATAATACGTCTTTCCGTAGATGTAATCTGGATTATTCACATTAAAAACAAACGAACTATCGGATCTTCGTTCTAACACATTTCCAAGCGTGATCCCTGATCGATCGTGAAGCACCCACACCACGGTGTCTTCAGGCTCAACTACAGGCGGAATGACCTGAGTGGCGGTGGCTATATCAGGGGCACAATATTGCTTTAACGTGGTATTTAAGATAGCTGCTTCACTGATACACTCACAGTACTTTCTGTCGGTGATAATAGACGAAGAGCAATTGGTTGCATCGTTAAATGTAATGGTATATGTCGTTCCGTTGGGAATCGGCGGACTGAAATAGGTATTGCCGGCAAATGGCACACCGTTGGCCATGTAGGTGGCATTATCCCCTCCTTCCAGCGTTACAATGGCTCTGAAAACAGTTAGATCTAAAGCACATTCTTCCTTGATCAATGTGGCCTCTACGGGTGGGAAAACAGTCACGATCAATGAGTCTGGGAAAATTACCGGACATCGAAGGGCTGTGCGATCGACAAGCGAAACCACCTTGATGATGGTCTGGGTAGTAATGGTTGGAGTGAAAATAATGGGGCCATTGGTAGCGTTGTAGGCCATGGTATCGTTGCCGCTTTTAAGCAGAAGATCGAAAGGTCCATTGCCGCTCAAGGCTACCTGAATAGTGGCCGTACTATCCTTGCATAATTTGGGGAAAGGAGTGGTAATATCGGCTTCTGGGGCCACGCGCAGGGTAATTCTGAGTGTTGCAGTGGTATCCCTGCAAGGTTGATTGCCTGAAAAACGATAGCGAAAAACATAGGTGCCGTTATTGAGTCCCAATGTATTCCACTTACCATCGGGCGTCATGGCGCCTGTATTGTTCACATCAATCCATTGACCCCCTTGATCGGGATTCGATTTAAGCAAGTTAAACAGGTCGATGAGATCTTTTCTTTCACACAAAGTGGTATCGTATCCAAGACCCGGATTTCGCTGACGGAAGACTGTTATTTTCAGCAAGGTGGAATCAACTACACAACCCTCGGTGGGTTTTTTGTAATAGATGAAGTAATCGCCTTCTGCTGCATTGGAAGTAAGGAAGTTGTCGCCAGAAATCTGTCCACCACCGAGGTTGGTTGATGCAAATTCTCCACCCGAGTCTGGATTACCACCCAATGTTCTGAACAAGTCGAGAGAAGCGATGGTATTACAAACGGTATCTGCGGCGCTAGAGCCCAGGGCCGGTAGTTTGTTGACCCTCACCCGAACAATAGCCGAATCAAAACCGCAATAGACGGGTATTCGGTATTTGAATGCAAATAAACCAATGGTATTCTGATTGGGAAAGAATAGACTATCGATCAACCGTCCGCTGCCAGATTCATCGGCCCAAAATCCAGTGCGACTCACGGAATCTGGAAGAAGGGTAAACAAATTAATTACGCTATCGGTTGAACACAAAACCGTATCACCGCCGGAAATCTCAACCGGTTGGCGGGTTACGCGGATTTTCACCGTATCGCGGGCAGAGCAGGCATTGAAATCGCTCACCTGAAGCACATAATTTCGGTCGGACGCTGGAAAAACGGTCGTGCTAGGGTTAGTGGTGCTGGTTATGTCTTGATTGGGAGACCAGGCCAGATTGTTAATGGCATTGGGTGTTGTAAAATAAAGTGACCAATCGACCAAGGTACCCCCTACCAAGACGCTGTCATCGCCTACGCGCAAGGTCCAGGTTCCCTTGGGGTTACACGACTGTAAGGTGGGCCAAATACCGGCCCCAGACACGGGGATGTAATCTCCGGTAAAAGGGGCAATAGCCGCGTTAACGGGCAAAAAGGCGGTTGGCGAAAAACAGGTCTTTCGGTAGTTCGCTCGTCCTGCCGTACTGCCATCGCGCGTGAGCACGAATACGTTTCCACAAGGCGATTGAATCGAAGCGGCTACATCGCCAATTTTGGAGTGCTTAATGTTAAAGCAAATGGAATCGAGTTTCCATCCCAAAATAAAATTGTCATTGATGGTAATTGAACTCTGTGTTGGATTTCCACCCACCCCTGGCCAATTGGTACCAATGGTGATGTCGGCAATTTCTTGGGGTGTATCGTTCAAATACCTCACGGTTACCTCATCGCTTGGTTGGAGCGTTGGCGTGGAATTTAATGTCGCTGAATCTCCAAGGCAAATGAGCGAGTCTGCAGGGGTTGCATCTATTGAGATGTCGTTCACCTGCACAAAACGCGAGGTAGAAATTACACAACTGCCGTCGCTGATAGATAGTTGAACCGGAAAATTGCCAAATCGATTGAAAGCATGGCTGGGCGACCTCTCTGTACTGGTAAAACCGTCGCCAAAATTCCATGAATACTGTAAGTTTTGCGGTGTGGTAAAGCTGTAAATAGCTGGATTAAAATCGATGGTTGAGTTCACACAGAACGATCCTTCGGTTAGAATATCCGCTTCTGCACATTGCTCGCAGAGCGATACCTCGGTTAGTGGACCATAACCTCCGCTGAAAAAGGCTGTTTCGCGTTCGTTGCGCGCGAAGAAGAAAAATCCGAATCGGGCACCTGAACTGCTCTCGATACGGGAAGAAATAAACTCAGGATCGCTTATTCGTTTGTATTTGAAGTTGGTATTGGGAATACTCACCCAGTTTCCACCACCTATATTGTTTCCGTTGAGAAGTATGGTAGTTGATGGCAAGGGGCTTCCAATGTCTTCGACCACAACCGTGATTTCGAGATTTTGGGCAGTGGGAGTGTAAATTGGATAGAAAAAGTAAGAATTCTGCCACATGGTGGGCGGAAAAATGTAGAGGGCCTCCGGGTCGGCCGTTGGGTTATTGTCGATACCTCTACCCTTGGTATACTGAACAACTTGAA
>DASUEB010000089.1:0-3937 GCA_036275295.1 Luteibaculaceae bacterium
CAATCGGTTGAAATCGGGGGGCTTGCGGTCAGGGTTAATTTTAATCGATTCAAACCCATGAGCTGCCACCAAATGTGCTAACTTTGCGCCCCGTAGTTACCCATCAACACTCACTATGAACACCAAGTACATTTTCGTAACAGGCGGGGTTACCTCGTCGTTAGGTAAGGGCATTGTTTCGGCTTCTTTGGCGAAATTATTGCAAGCGCGCGGATTTACCGTTACCATTCAAAAACTCGATCCCTACATCAATGTGGATCCAGGAACCTTGAATCCATACGAACATGGAGAGTGTTTTGTAACAGAAGATGGGGCTGAAACCGACCTTGACCTCGGGCATTACGAACGTTTCTTAAACGTACCCACCTCGCAGGCGAACAATGTGACTACCGGGCGGATTTATCAAACGGTTATTGAAAAAGAGCGCAAAGGTGAATTTTTGGGTAAAACAGTTCAAGTTATTCCTCACATAACCGATGAGATTAAACGCCGCGTTCAGCTGCTCGGTCAAAAGGGTGAATACGAGTTTGTAATCACCGAAATAGGCGGAACCGTTGGAGATATTGAAAGTTTGCCCTTTGTGGAGTCGGTTCGACAGCTGTGTTGGGAAATGGAAGACCGCTGCTTGGTGATCCATCTCACCCTGATTCCGTATGTAACGGCGGCGGGAGAATTAAAAACCAAGCCCACCCAGCACTCGGTAAAAGGCATGTTAGAATTGGGTGTACAACCGGATATTTTGGTTTGTAGAACAGAGCATCCGCTCACCGAAAGTGTGCGCAACAAGGTGGCTTTGTTTTGCAATGTAACCAAGGAATCTGTAATTGAAGCCATGGATGCCAGTACCATTTACGATGTTCCTCTGCACATGTTTAAGGAGCGTCTGGATGAGGTAGTGCTCAAGAAACTGGGTTACTCTAATTACCCGGCCCCCAACTTAGACAATTGGAACAATTTCCTAACGAAATTCAAAAATCCAAAGACAACCACTCAGATTGGTATTGTAGGTAAATACGTTGAGTTGGCTGATGCTTATAAGTCGATCTCTGAGGCTCTTCACCACGCCGGTGCGATGAATGAGTCGAAAGTGGCGATTCAATGGATTCACAGCGAAGATATCAACGCATTGAATGTAGCGGAGCGTTTGGGCTCGCTGGATGCAGTGCTTGTAGCGCCCGGCTTTGGAGAGCGTGGAATTGAAGGCAAGATTGAAACCATTCGATTCGTAAGAGAAAACAAAATACCTTTCTTGGGCATTTGTTTGGGTATGCAATGCGCGGTGATTGAATTTGCTCGAAACGTATTGCAATACAAGGATGCTCACAGCACGGAAATGAACCCGAAAACCATTCATCCGGTTATCTCTATGATGGATGGTCAGCGCAAGGTGACTCATAAGGGTGGAACCATGCGACTGGGAAGTTATCCTTGCGAGATTAAGGCGGGTACCAAGGCGTTCGACATTTATCAAAAGTCGCTCATTCACGAGCGCCATCGTCACCGCTACGAGTTCAACAGCTTATACATGGATAAGTTTCAAGTGGCAGGCATGGTACCTTCAGGGATCAATCCAGAAAACCATTTGGTTGAAATTGTTGAGATTCCTAATCATCCATTCTTTGTTGGGGTTCAGTTCCATCCCGAGTACAAGAGCACGGTTGCTGCACCGCATCCCCTCTTTGTGAATTTTGTAAAGGCCGCCTTGGAAACAAAGGTAATGGCTGGAGTGAGCAAAGCTTGAGATCCGGTAGCCATTTGCGCGGTCTATCACAGGGCTGATAAACTCATGCCCACTCATAATATACTAAAAAAAAGAGATAAAAAAAAGGCGGGATCCATACGATCCTGCCTTTTTTACATGGTCATTATTAAAACTTACTTCACCACTTTTCCTTGGAATAGGGTTCCGTCTTGCAGCTCGATTTGGATGGGGTAAATACCTGCAGGCATTCCATTAACATCCAGTCTTAGGTTGCTGTTACCCGCTTCGCCTTTGAGGTTTTTCACTAGCAGTTCTCTTCCAGTGATATCCATTACACGCAAAGTGTAGCTCTGACCTTGTGGATTGCTGAAAACAAGCGTAGCTTGGTCGGTTGCTGGGTTCGGAAACACATTCATTTGAATAGCTTTACGGCTGCCTAGTTCAGCAACACCGACTGAAGATGGATCGAGTTTAACAGAGATGTCTCTCACCGCGATTCCAAGTCCAATTCGGCTAACAAATGTAGCGGCACCGCTGCTCAAGTTGATGCTGTATAGGTTGTCGTTTGAACCCGATACGTTAGCGTTCATGTATGTCAAATTAGACATGGTTGATGGATCGTAATAAATATCCATGTCGCTGGTTTGATCCATCAAATCTTGAGTGAAACCCGTGTTTCCAACGGTATTCAGCACTCCATCGTTGGGTGGTATTTGGGTAGCGATCACGTTCAAGCTATCGTCGAATACATACAAGGTGGTGGTTGTAGCACCAGCGCGAGAATTGATATATGCACCGGTTCCAATGTTGGGATCCTTACCTGCGTTCACGTCACCGTTGGCAAATTTCAGATCCAAGTCAGTGGCCGCAAGAGCGCCGGTGAAAGGATTCAGGCGGTAATTTTTGTTGTTGCTGGTTTCTACACGGATACGATCAACGGTGGGGTTGAAGTCGAAGGCTACGCGACCACTGAGGTCGATCGGAGAAATTGAGTCTGCACCTACCGCGGTTGCCGCTCCTGTGGCTTCGTTGATGGTGTATAGTTTAGCCGTTTGGGTAGTTCCGTTGTAGGCTAAACCGTACAATAATCCGCCGTTTGGACGGTAGTCGGTACCCACCAAGGTATAACCAGCGGGAATACCTCCTACAGCCACTTGTGAGCGGATGTAGTTAGGGTTACCGGTGTAGAACGAAATGAGGTTGTTGTTTGATGTGGTAGCGTAAACCAATTGACCAGCAATGGCAGGCGCCGTGCGGTCGATGCCCAGAGAGAAATGTCTAATGGCAATACCATTACCAATTCCGTCAACCAAGGTTACTGAACCTGAGCCCAAGTTTACGGTATACAAATTGTCAAGGGCGCTGGCGTTGGGGTTGGCCACGAAAAACGCTTGGTTTGTTAGGGTAACGGGATCAAAGAAAATATCAAAATCGGTGCTCTGGTTGGCCAAGTCAACCGTGATTCCAGAAGAACCAATGGTGTTTAATACCCCGTCGTTTGGTGGAATCTGTGTACCGAAAACATTCAGAGAATCATCGTAAACATATAAAACAGTCGATGAAGCGCCGGCGTAACTTTGGGTGTAGGCGATGGCTCCGATGTTCGGATTGATGCCAAAATTTACATCGGTCATGGCGTACTTCAGGTTGCCGTCGGTAGCAACAAGGGCACCCGTGATGGGGTTCAAACGGAAGTTTTTGTCGTTTGAAGAGGATAGACGAATGCGGTCAACCGTTGGATTAAAATCGAAATTAACCTGAGATCCCAGTCCGAGGTTCACAATTGAATCGTTGCCCACTTGAGTCGCAACACCGGTTGTAGTGTTTACGGTGTACATTTTGGCTACGTCTGTAGTGCGGTTGTATGCAAATAAATAAAGATCACCTGTAAGCGGTCTCACATCGATACCTTCTATGGTGTACCCCGCGCTCACCCCGGTAATTTGCGGAGCTGCAACGATGTAGTTGGGGGTGCCGGTGTAAAATGAGCACAGGAAGTTGTTGGTGTTGATGGCGTAAGCCAATGCTCCTACGGGCGCAGGAGCGGTCCGGTCAATGGCCACCGCAATGTTGCGAACGGCTAAGTTTGAGCCGATGGCGCCTACTAGGGTAACGTTGCCAGTTGTAAGGTTGATGGTGTATAGGTTGTCAGCACTGGTGTTTGTGACGTTTCCAGCAAAATAAGAAATGTCTGAGCCCGTGCTTTCATCAAACCAGATGTCCATGTCGGATGTC
>DASUEB010000090.1:0-5740 GCA_036275295.1 Luteibaculaceae bacterium
AGCCACATGGGTGAATTTTTACTTGAAGGCCCACACGCATTAGACCTCATTCAGCGCGTCACTTCTAATGACGCCTCTAAATTGGTTATTGGCAAGGCGCAGTACAGCTGTCTGCCCAACGATCAAGGAGGGATTGTTGACGATCTGCTCGTTTACAAACTGGGCGAAGAAGCCTATTACCTGGTAGTGAACGCATCCAACATTGAGAAAGACTGGAACTGGATTGCCAAGCACAACGACAAGGGGGTTAAAATGACCAACTTATCAGATGCAGTTTCTCTTCTTGCCGTTCAAGGTCCAAAGGCCCTCGCAACCCTTCAAAAACTCACCGCTGTAAACCTGAGCGAAATCCCTTATTACGGTTTCGTAAAAGGCAATTTAGGCGGGGTTGAGGAAGTTATTATTTCGGCTACGGGTTATACGGGCGCTGGAGGTTTTGAATTGTATGTGGATAACCAAAATATCCGTAAAGTGTGGGACGCCGTTTTTGAGGCTGGAGCGGAATTTGGTATCAAACCTATTGGACTGGCTGCGCGCGACACCCTGCGACTGGAAATGGGCTTTGCCCTATACGGGAATGATATCACCGATGAGACCTCTCCCATAGAGGCGGGTTTGGGTTGGATTACCAAATTTACCAAGGACTTTACGAATGCTGATAGCCTGAAGAAAGAAAAGGAGCAGGGTCCGAAGCGAAAGTTGGTTGGTTTTGAGATGATTGATCGCGGTATTCCTCGTCACGATTATCCCATTGTAAATGAAAGTGGCCTGATCATTGGCAAAGTAACCTCTGGGACCATGAGCCCGAGTTTAAAAAAATCAATTGGTCTGGGGTATGTTCCAAGCGAGCTCTCTCAGCCAGGCTCTGAGATATTTATTGAAATCCGCGGGCAAAAAATCAAGGCTCAGGTGGTAAAATATCCATTTTTGAACGCGTAACATTTGGAAAGCGAACACGTATCCGAATTTAAATCGGTGGAGGTATGTTATGCCCCCATCCAGTTTGAACAGTACTTTACAGGTCAAGGAGTGGTAGTGGTGATTGACGTGCTGCGAGCTACCTCGGCCATATGCACCGCTTTTGAACACGGTGTGGCGGGCATAATACCTGTCTCCACCATTGAAGAGGCTGAATCCTACCGACAGAGAGGTTATCTGGTTGGAGCTGAACGGAATGGTGAGATTGTTGATGGATTTTCATTCGGCAATTCACCATACAGTTACATGGGGGATGAGGTAAAAGGAAAAACCATCGTACTTACCACAACCAATGGAACCCAAGCCATTCACGTTAGTCGATTAGCCAAGCACGTTGTAATCGGCTCGTTAATTAACCTCAATGCCATCGTTAATTGGTTGATTGAGAAAAATGAGGACGTTCTAATCCTCTGCTCAGGTTGGAAAGATAAATTCAACTTGGAGGATACCATTTGCGCCGGGGCCATTGCCGAAATGCTTATTGAGTCCAGAAAATTTACCTATCACGAGGATACCACCGTGGCGGCTAGGTATTTGTATAAGTCTGCGAAACAGAATTATTTTGGCTTCTTGCGCGCGTCATCGCATCGCAAGCGGCTCAAAAAGCTCAATCTCAACAAAGACGTAATATACAGTCTAACCCCCAATCAGGTAAATAACGTGCCCATTTTGATCAATGGAGTTTTAGTAAACGCTTTGTAATACCTAGCTTGGCCTTATGGTCAGGCTAGGTATCTTACTTTTTTGTTTTTGCGCCTTTTGTCACCAAGCTGCTGCATGGGGATTCTATGCACATAGGTTAATCAACCGAAAGGCAGTTTTTTTGTTGCCCAAGCCCCTTTTTGAATTCTATCAACCCAGGTTACCTTGGCTTGAAAAATGGGCAACAGCCCCAGATGAGCGCAGGTATGCGCTTAAAGGAGAGGCAGAAAGGCATTATATCGACTTGGATCTTTGGCAATCAGACGATCAGCTTTGCCCCATTCTAACTTATCCGCTTGAAAACGCCTTGCTTTGCATTGCCGAGCACGACGTGAATCAGCACGGCATTGTTCCCTGGAATACGTATATCTTCTACCGCCGATTGGTAGATGCCTTCGAGCAAAAAGACACCGATCGAATTGTGCGCCTCACAGCTGAGTTGGGGCATTATATTGGGGATCTTCATGTACCCCTGCACACCACAAGCAATTACAATGGCCAACAGACCAATCAGAAGGGAATTCACGGACTATGGGAAACCAGTATTCCAGAGCTTTTGTACAACGAAAATTGGGTGCCCTACCGAGAGCCAATCTACTTGGAAAAGGTATACAACACCATATGGAGGCAGGTCTGGATTAGCCATAGCTTGGTGCCAACGGTATTGGCTCGTGAGCTGCAATTATCATCGCTACATCCAAACAAGGTTTCGTACGTCTTGAGAAAAGGTCAAATGGGCAAGCGCTATGCCGTTCAATTTGTGAAAGATTATCAGCAGCTGTTGGGCACCATGGTCCAAGATCGATTTGCATCCTCGGTTTATTTGCTGAGCGATTTCATACTCACCGCTTGGATCGACGCCGGGCAACCTAACTTATCAACAAATTCAAGTAGATAATTCGGATGTGGTATCCTATGCGGTTGGATATCCGCCATTGCCAAGGAGATGCTCTTTTTTTGAATTCCTAAAATGCGAGGTTGACCTGTTGAAAAAGTTGTGGTTACTGCTTTTTTTATAGTTTTGTGAGAGTTTCGGTTTTAATGCCCAAATTACACATGGTTTTGAAAAGTAAAATCGCAAAAAGTGCGCTGTTTTCCTTGGCCCTTGGTCTTTGTACCACTGCTATGGCCCAGGACATACACTTCACACAGTATAGACAGTCGCCACTCACCTTGAATCCCGCTAACACCGGTGCCATTTTTGGTGACTTCCGCGCAGGTGCCAACTTCCGCAATCAGTGGAGCAAAGCCCTAAACGGTAATCCGATCACCAGTTTTTCCGTAATGTTCGATAAACCTTTCTTCGTAGGCGATTACGATCGCGTTGGGGTAGGAGTAATTGCCGTTCGCGACGGGGCGGGTGATCTTGGGTTTATGACTTCCCGAATTGGCCTTTCTGGTTCGTACATTAAACTCATCGGAAATCAAGAGATCCGACTGGGTATTCAAGGGGCTTACACCATACGAGCCATTGACATGGATTTGAGTTTTCCTGAAGGTTTTAACAAGGTGACCGGTGAGTTTGATCCCGATTTAACTTCGCAAGAGCCCCTGGCTAAATTTGCCTCTGGATTCTTCGACTTTAATGTAGGTCTCGGCTGGAAAGGTTATTTTGGGAAATTCCGCCCAGAAGCGGGTATTGCAGCTTTCCACGTGAATGGTCCCAAGGAAACTTTCTTCGCACAATCTGACCGCATCGCAATTAAGTCGGTTGCACACGTTTCATTTAAAACCTTTGTAAACCGCCAAGTATTCGTTGACCCTAATGCGCTCATTGTTTCGCAGGCAGGTACCCGCAATTTGATTCTCGGACTCAACGGAGGGTATAAGTTAAAGGACAACAATTACCGGATAAGTGAAGTTTTCGGGGGTGTAGCCGTTAGAAATGGATTTGCAGAGAACTCCGATGCCATTTTATTGATCGCAGGTATCAATATTGCCAATTTTGATCTAGGTTTTAGCTACGACGTAAACACCTCGAATCTGAGAACGGGTGTTTCCGGAAACGGCTCGTTTGAAATATCCCTGCTTTACACAGCTCCAAGTACTCGTCTAATTAAAACCAAGATCGACAGTGAGAGACTTTAATGTTAGCCTCTTTTTCAAAGCCACCTTGCTGGTTTTGTTACCTCTAGTTAGCAATGCCCAAGACGAAGAGGAACCCATCAAAGAGAAACCCAACAAGGAAACCCTCAGCCGGCAGGTATTGGATGAAAACATTGATCCCAACACCACCGATCCCGAAGTGGTAACCAAACCGGGCAAACTGAAAAAATTCGCGAAAAGAGCCTACAAACTAGGCGACTACTATTCTACCGTGAATTACCTCGAAAAATTCACTGCCATCAAACCAGAAAAGTGGAAATACAACTGGATGTTGGCAGAGTCTTATCGTTTAACACGCGATTACAAAAATGCCGAGGATATGTACAACAAGATTGTGGCAACCAAGGCAAAGAAATATCCGAAAGCAAAGTTTTACCTGGCGACAGTTCAAAAGTCAAATGGTTTCTACGAGGAAGCCGCAGATAAATGGCTTAAGGAGTTCATGAAAGAGTACAAAGGATCAGATGCAAGTCGATTCAAAAAACTCTCTAAAGCAGAGCAGGCAGGTGCCATCAAAGCAAAATCTATCATCGATTCTGCGTTGAAAGTGGTTATTTCTCCACTTCCAAAAAGTATCAATCTTCCCGCAATGGAGTCAACACCCATTATAGTGGATGAAAGTACGCTGATTTACGGCAGCATTTTTGCTGACATCGGTGAGTATTACTCTTTGGCTGGTGAGGACCGACCAGAGCGCAAACTCATGTTGGCTAAGAAGACCTCTCCCATCGAGTGGAAACCCGCCGGTGAACTACCTGGTCCGTTTAATGCTCTAGGCTACAACGTTGCTAGTGGAGCCTATTCCATTGATCGCCTGCGTTTTTACTTCACCCGTTGTCCAAAGCGAATAACCAAGAAGAACAACTGCGCCATTTGGATGTCTCAGTTCAGAGATGGCGAATGGCAGGAGCCATCCATGCTTAATGAGGTGGTAAATCAAAAAGAATTCAACAGCACGCAGCCAGCCGTAGGTAGTTTCCAAGATAAAAAAGGAAAAACGGTTGACGTTCTTTATTTCGTGAGCGATAGAGAAGGAGGACGCGGGGGATTGGATTTATGGTATTCCCTAGTGGATTCAAAAACCGGTGACTTCAAAAAAGCCAAAAATCTCGGTTCAAAGGTTAATTCTGCCGGTGACGATATAACTCCTTTCTACGATCAAGAGGCTGGTGCGCTATATTTCAGTTCTAATGGTCACCCCAGCATCGGAGGATTCGATATTTTCCGTGCCGATGGTACACACAATAAATTATCGACACCCCAAAACGCAGGTTATCCCCTCAATTCACCGGCAGATGATTCATTCTTTGTCTTGAGCAAAAATCAAGATGAAGGTTATTTTGTTTCGAACCGCGCGGGTGGTAACTCAGAGGCTAACCCAACGTGTTGCGATGATATCTACAATTTTAGATATACCGATTTTATTCGTATTGGGTTGGGTGGAAAACTTTTCGAACAAATCAATCCCACCGATCAACCGAACCCAGCCAATTTGCTGGATGGAGTAAGTGCTTACTTGATGAAGATCGATCCCGAAGATCCAACGGATACCATCGTTCTAAAATCAATTGAGTCAACTACTAAGGATGGTTATCTTTTCACTCTTCAGTATAACAACAACTACATACTGAAGTTTGAGCGCCCTGATTACGACACACGTTACATCCAGTTTGCTACCAATAAGATTACCTATTCTGATACCATTTTCGAGAATGTAGGTCTTAAAAAGACTCCTCCTAAGGAGGTTTATCTCCCAATGGTATTCTTTGATACCAATAAATCATTGATTACCAAAGAGCAAAAAGATGAAATGCGAGAGACGGTGGTGAAATTTGTAAAAGAAAATCCTACTGTAAAGTTGAGAATCAATGGTCATACCGATGATATTGGTAACGATCGATTTAACGTAACCCTATCAGCTAAACGCGCTGAAGCGGTTTATAAATTTTTGTTG
>DASUEB010000091.1:0-32826 GCA_036275295.1 Luteibaculaceae bacterium
GAAGCGCCATCAACAGCGTGGCGGTGGGTTATCTAGCCAATTTAGCGGTGCCCCGATTGGGAGAGGTAACCCGTTGCACTGCCATGCACAAAGCCGAGGATGTGCCCGTTGATACGCTGTTGGGCACGGTATTAGCCGAGCGGGTCATTGATCTGCTGATGTTGGGCCTTTGTTTTCTATTGGTGCTGGTATTAAAATTCGACGACTTTATGGTACTGGCCAACCAAGGCGGTGATTCGCTGGAATCGAGCGGAGGCCATATGGGTCCTTGGGCCTTAGGCGCCGCAGCGGTGCTAGGAGCAGCACTGGTGCTGGCTTACACAACCCGCAGCAAATGGATAGACCTGCCCATCTCACGCAAGGTCATCGCTTTTTTAAAAGGGGTTGGAACCGGGCTCTTATCAGTTGCGCGGGTTAAAAAACCGGTGTTATTTATTGCATATACCCTACTCATCTGGCTGATGTACTTTTTGATGAGTTACCTGTATTTCTTCTGTTTGCCTGAGACGGTTCATTTGCATTTCGCCGATGGATTGTTTGTAATGATGGCGGGCAGCCTAGGAATTATCGCCCCATCGCCAGGCGGCATTGGCGCCTTTCACGCAACGGTAATCGCTGCATTAGTAGTGCTGGGCATCGACAAAGTAAGTGCCGGTTCACTGGCCATCATCGTTCACTCCTCACAAACACTTATGACCCTTCTCACGGGCATCTTGGCACTTATTCTGCTATCTTTAGCAGGTAAAAAAACCAAGGATGGAGTTCTTTCAAAAAAAGTTTGATTTACATACCCTTCTCCAGCAGGTAAACCGCTGGCGCCTCAAAAACGAGCGCATTGTTTTCACCAACGGGTGCTTTGATATTCTGCATCCGGGTCACGTGCACTATTTGCACCACGCCAAAGCCCTTGGCAATAGGCTGGTTGTAGGGGTTAACACCGATCACTCGGTCAAGCGACTGGGTAAGTCACCCAACCGTCCTTACAACGACGAATTGGCCCGTTTGAGTGTACTTGCTGCCCTGAGCAGTGTGGATGCCTTGATTTTGTTTGATGACGATACCCCTTTGGAATTGATAAAAAGCATACAACCCGATGTGCTGGTTAAAGGCGGCGATTACGATGCCCAATGCAGCGATCCAGCCAACAAAAAATACATTGTGGGCAGCTCCGAAGTGCGAGCCCTGGGCGGCAAGGTTGAAGCCATTGAATTTCTCACCGGTTTTTCAACCACTTCGCTGGTAAAGCTGATTCAGAACGACCATGAGTAAACTCAAAAAGGCTTTTTTCTGCAAAAATTGCGGCTACGAATCGCCTAAATGGATGGGCAAATGCCCCTCCTGTGCCGAATGGAACACCTTTGATGAAGAGGTGGTGGTGAAGCCCGAATCGGTGCGCGGCAGTATGGTGACCAAATCAGCCGCAAAACCCGTGGCCATTGCTGATGTTCAGGCCTACGAATCGGCTCGCCTCGTTCTCAATGACACCGAACTGAACAGGGTCTTGGGCGGCGGCGTAGTGCCGGGTTCGGTGACCCTCTTTGGCGGGGAACCGGGCATAGGAAAGTCTACCCTGCTGTTGCAAACCGCTATGCAATTGCCACAAGTTGACGTGCTTTATATTTCTGGAGAGGAAAGCGATCAACAAATAAAATTGCGCGCCGAGCGCCTGGGAGGCAATGCCCAGCGCTGCTTCCTCTTCTCAACTACCCATGTGCAACAGATTGTGCAGCAAGCCGCGCAGATGCGTCCCGCCTTGCTGGTCATTGACAGTATTCAAACCCTGTACAGCAGCATCATCGACAGCACGCCGGGAAGCGTTTCGCAGATCAAAGAATGCACTGCCGAGCTGGTTCGGCTGGCTAAAGAGCACCAAATACCCGTGTTTCTTATCGGCCATATTACAAAGGATGGCTCAATAGCCGGTCCGAAAGTCCTGGAACACATGGTCGACACCGTGTTGCAGTTTGAAGGCGATCGAAATAACGTGTACCGATTGATTCGATCGCTGAAAAACCGCTTCGGATCAACCCATGAGCTGGGAATCTATGAGATGAATCACCTCGGACTCCGCGCGGTTGACAACCCGTCGGAATTGCTGATTCACCAAACCGATGAAGCCTTGAGCGGTGTAGCCATAGCCGCTGCAGTAGAAGGCTTGCGACCTTTGTTGGTTGAGGTACAAGCGTTGGTTAGCACCGCGGCTTACGGAACACCGCAGCGCACCGCTACCGGTTTTGACACCAAACGCCTCAACATGTTGCTGGCGGTACTAGAAAAACGCTGCGGATTTAGATTGGCTCAGAAAGATGTCTTTCTCAACTTAGCTGGCGGGGTGCGGATTGATGATCCGGCACTCGATTTAGCGGTGGTTTCGGCTGTATTGTCGTCGAATGTCGATATACCACTGGGTTTATCGGTTTGCTTTTGCGCCGAAGTGGGCCTGAGTGGCGAGCTTCGACCCGTCAGCCGAGCGGAGCAGCGCATATCAGAGGCAAAGAAACTGGGGTATCAGAAAATCGTATTGTCTTCGGCCACCAAGATGAGTCAGGTCCCTAGCGGCATTGAAATCGTTCGGGCCGCCAAGGTGGAAGAGGTTTTCAGGTATTTGTTCCAAGGTCACGCAGACTAAAGGTCGTCGTCGAGGTTGTATTCCTTGTCGTCTGTGTCCTTTTTAGCGGGCTTCGGCGTTGGTTTAACGGCCGGCTTGACCGGTGGTTTATTGGTTTTTGCCGCTGCCGGGGTACTGCTGGCGGGTTTGGAAGATCCATCGTTCATCTCCAACTCAAACTTAACCGGACTTTTCTCCGATTTGGGCATCACCTTCACCGTTGAATCGCTTTTGTACAATCCAAAACCCGTTTTAAGCACGCTTTTAAAGGTGTTTTTTTCCGCTTGAAGGCGCTCGCGACGGGCCTCGGCAGCTGCCTGCTTGTCGAAACTAAACTCGGGTTTATCGGTCGTTCCTTTTACAGCCACAAAAATCTTCATGCCCGTATCTTCATCAACCAGATACCCAAATTCGTTCACCTCGTTTTTCCTGAAAATTTGCGACAGACGGAAGTTTAAACCGTAATCAATGTCGTTGTTAAAACTGTGTTTCCCGTTCACCGTAAGGTCGAGCGCACTTGATTTGATGACCATTTCGGGAATGTTGATCCACTCATTTTGAATCGAAATGGTGTTGCTGAGGGTGCTGAACTGAATTCGTTTTAACCGCGATGCCAATTTATCGACATTCACCGCGGTATTGAAGGCTATGTTCTTGCGCAGAAAATCGGTGAGGTCCTGCAAGACCTTCAACTCGATCAATTCACCGTTTTTAATGGTCAATTGGGCCGTACTCACCATGGTTTTGGGCAAGGTGTGAAGCTGAGGGTCTAATTCCGACTGAAACTGCACTTGCGCTTGGGCAATACCCTTGATCTCTTTGTTGGTTATAACCTGTTGTCCGAAATTTTCGAACTGTTCAAAGACTTGGTCTAGGTGGCAATTGGAGAGGGTGGTTTGATTGCTGAGCAAAAATCCGTTGGCGGAGGTTTTTAAGGCCGCAGAGCCGCTGACTTGGCCTTTGAACGCGTTGAAAGACAGTCCTTCGGCCAAAAGCTCCTGGTTGTCGAGAATGATTTTGCCTTGTACCTGTGTGGCATTGAATTTGCGGTAAACCAAACTCTTGATGGAGGCACTAAGACTGCCCTTGATATCGCTGGGCAGGTTAACCCGCGCCGATTGGGTGGATGAGGTTTCTTGGCTGATGAAATCGGTGAGATCGATTCGATTAGATGACAAGTTGGCCTCAACTCCCAGCGATTGCCCTTTTACAAATACGTAAGGAATGAGGTTGTACAGCAAACCATTGAGTCGGAAATCGCTGTTGTTGCTCACAAAAGTGAGTTGGTCAACACGGGCAACGTTGTCTTGAAGCGCCACTGAGGCATTGGCATTTTCCAACGGGTGGTTGGCTCCCCGCAGTCGAAATTTACCGTTGTCCAATTTAAGGCTGCCGGTGGTTTTTAAACGGTTTACCACATCAGAGGCTGCGGTTTGCTGGGCCGAGAGGGTTCCCTTCATTTCCAACTGCACCCACACCGATCCCGAAATACTGTCGGCACCATCCCATTTTGCAAATCGACCTAGGGAATTGAGATTGATATTTCCGCTAACCCGTGCATCGACCTGCGGTTGAGAAAAATCGAAAAGATGTCCGGTCAAGCTGAATGAGCCCGGTCCAAAACTCCCCTTGAATTGCTCGAGCACCAAGCTGTCGTTCTTTCCGTTGAATCCGGAAGAATAGGTTCCTTTGAGCGACAAATCGCTTAAAGCTACACCGCTTTCGCCTTCCAACAAAGATCCCTTCTCTACGGTGAAATGGGTGTGCAGCTGCGGAAGTTTGCCTCCGTATACAGGTCCTTTGAGTTGTGCCGTTAATTCGAGTAAGCCCTCTCCCGCATACGATTTGAGTTTTTCTTTGCTCACATCGGGCAGGCTAGCCAACAAATCGGTCAGCTGTATGTTTTTTCCTGCAAATTGAAGGTCAACTGAACCCTTGTCGCTGTAGTTGATTTGACCTTTGACCCCCAACCGAACTGCGTTGACACTGAGGTCGACCTCTTTGAATTGAATGCGCTCTGCGTCGGTGTCGATAAACATTTCGCTTTCCAAGCTAACATCCTTCTGAGTGACATAAGAAATCTGCTGAATCTCCAGGTTGTAAAAGCGGGAGTTTAGCGATGCCCGAAGCAGGTAATGGCGGTCGGAGAAATCGCCAAAAAAGACTCCGTCTTTGATAAACGCCCGCAAACGCTGATCAGAACGCGGCTCGGTAAGCTGAAAAAGGATGTTTTGCACATCAACCTTTTTCAGCTCCAGGCGAAATGGGGCACTGGTGGTATCGGCATCGGGTTTCGACTTCCAAATAGCTAAGTTTGAGTTTCCCTGTGAATCGTATTTCAGGTTAAACAAACCATCGTTTACACTGATTTTAGTGATTCGATATTTTTTGTTCCAAATGTCCCAAACATTAAAGCTCAGGTAGAGCTTCTCGGTATACAGGAGGGTATCGCGCTGGTTTTTGCTGAGCTTATCGGGAATCACCAGCTTATCAAAGCGCAGCGATGCATTGGGGAAATCGGCAAAAAAGGTCAGCTCGAGGTTCTCCACCTGAATAGGAGTCAGTAAGTGGTTGTTTAGCTCGCGAAAAACGAAGGCTTTGACCTCCTTGTCGTAATACCTACCCGCCACAAAAAGGGCAGCGGCTGCCAGTAGGAGCAGGCCGAGAAAAGACAGGAGAACAACTTTTAATCGCATGGATGGATATCAAACGGGCTTACCCAAATTATGGTATGTTATTTGGTCATTTTCAGAAAGGCCACTTCTTGTTCGGTTAAAAAGCGCCACTTGCCGCGGGGCAGATCTTTTTTGGTTAGGCCGGCAAAAACCACGCGATCTAGCTTGATCACTTTGTAGCCTAGGGCGTCAAAAATTCTTCTCACCACGCGGTTTTTTCCCGAGTGAATTTCGATACCTACTTCTCGCTTGTCATCAGAGCCTTCCACGTAATCAACCGCATCGGGTTTGATAAAACCGTCTTCGAGGGTAATGCCCTCTTGAAGCGATTGCAAATCGGCATGCATGAAGGGTCTGTCTAAGCCTACGTGGTACATTTTTTTCACGTTGAAACGCGGGTGGGTGAGTTTCTTGGCCAGATCACCGTCGTTGGTAAACAACAGCAATCCTGTGGTATTGCGGTCGAGACGCCCCACTGAGAAGATGCGTTCTTTGCAGGCGTTTTTCACCAAATGAATCACTGTGCGGCGGTTCTGAGGATCGCTTGAGGTAGTGATGAAATCTTTGGGTTTGTTCAACAATACGTAGCGCATTTTCTCTTGGCTCAGGGTATCGCCGCCGTATTTTACCTTGTCGCCCGGTCCAACTTTAAAGCCCATTTCGGTGATGATCACCCCGTTGACCTCCACTACACCGGCTTTAATCAGTTCATCGGCCTCTCTGCGCGAGCAAACGCCAGCATTGGCGATATACTTGTTGAGGCGAACGTATTCGCTGAACGTGGGCAGCGGCGGATCTTTTTTAAACGATCCCTCAACCGGTCTGCCGGTTCGAGAGGTTCGCGGCTTCGATCCCTCGCCACGCGGACGGAATGAATTCGACTTGTTTGGGTTATTTTTTTTGGGTTTATCGTTCGATCGCATAGTCGTTAATTTAAAGGCCGTTCTGAATGAGGGCCTCAGCCCAGATCAAATCGGATGGATGGGTAATTTTTATGTTTTCGGTGTTTCCCTCGCAAAGCTGAATGGAAAGGCCGTGTTTTTCGGCAACCGAGGCATCATCGGTAAACGAAGGGTCGTAGGGCTGGTTGTACATGCCCAATACCCACTTCTTCTGGAAACACTGAGGTGTTTGTACCAATCGGAATTCATTTCGGTTGAGCGGTACACTTCCTCCATCTACCAATCGGCGGAGGCTATCGCTCAGCGGGACGGCTGGAACTGCACTCCCTGCCTCGATGCAAGTATGAATGCATCGCTCCAAGGTTTGCCTGCTTACCAGCGGCCGAACCGCATCGTGAATGGCCACCCAGCCATCGGGGTCCATTACCGAAATACCGGCTTTCACCGAGTGAAATCGCTCGGCACCGCCATCAACCACTTGATGTGGCACGGTAAATCGGTGTTCTTGGCAAAGTGACAGCCACGTTTCTCGGTGCGATGCGGGCAATACCACAATAAGCTGAAGCCGACTGTCGAAACGGTAAAAAACCTCAATGGTATGCATCAGAATGGGCCTACCACTGAGGTTTACAAATTGTTTGGGTAAGGCAGCACCAAAACGTAGTCCCGAGCCTCCGGCGACGATGATTACTGTATGGGCCATTGCCTTGAAATTAAAGAATCAGCATGGCATCGCCATACGAGTAGAAGCGGTACTTTTCCTTGATCGCCAACTTGTAGGCTTCCATGGTCAAATCGTAGCCGGCAAATGCAGTGGTCAACATCAACAGGGTGCTCTCAGGCATGTGGAAATTGGTCACCAATGCATCGGCAATACTGAAATCGTATGGTGGGAAGATAAATTTATTGGTCCAACCGTTGAATTCATTCAATCGCTTATTGGCCGATACCGAGCTCTCTACAGCGCGCATTACGGTGGTACCAATGGCAACTACCTTGTTTTTGTTGTCTTTGGTGCGGTTAACCAAGTTAGCCGCCTCAGCGGTAATGATGGCTTGCTCTGAATCCATCTTGTGTTTGGTTAAATCTTCCACCTCAACACTTCTGAAGGTGCCCAGTCCGGTGTGCAAGGTAATCTCGGCAAAATTAACGCCCTTGATTTCCAAACGTTTCATCAACTCTCGGCTGAAGTGCAATCCAGCGGTTGGGGCAGCCACCGCACCTTCGTGTTTGGCATATATGGTTTGATAGCGCTCCTCGTCCTCGGGAACCACATCGCGCTTGATGTATTTTGGGATGGGGGTTTCGCCCAAGGCCATCACGGTTTTCTTAAATTCTTCGTGGGTGCCATCAAACAAAAAGCGCAGCGTTCTGCCTCTCGATGTCGTATTGTCAATTACCTCTGCCACCAGTGAATCGTCCTCTCCGAAATACAGCTTGTTGCCGATGCGAATCTTGCGAGCTGGGTCTACTAACACATCCCAAAGCAACGACTCGCTGTTGAGCTCGCGAAGCAAAAAAACTTCAATTTTGGCACCGGTTTTCTCTTTATTGCCGTATAAACGAGCCGGAAATACCTTGGTATTGTTGAGGATAAACGTATCGCCGTCAGTAAAGTATTCAATGATATCGCGAAACATGCGATGCTCAATCGTGCCTTTTTTGCGGTCCAAAACCATCAAACGAGACTCGTCGCGATTCTCGGTGGGATGCAGTGCTACCAACTCTTTGGGAAGATTGAACTTAAACTGCGACAACTTCATTGTTTCCATAGCGGAAGATCAGTGTTTGAATTAAAAATGCCCGCGAAGGTAGTCTTTACAGGGTGGGCTTGTCAAGGATTATTTTTAATTCGCTCATTTTTAAGGCGTTCCGAACGTGATGATCGCCGCTTTGCACCCGGCGCAGTGCCGTTAGGACGCCGCCACATCCCAAAAGCGAGCCTAAATCGTGGGCCACAGACCGCACATAGGTGCCCTTTGAGCACACCAACTCAAAATCGAGATACGGAATGTCGATTCTGGTAAAGCGAAAATCGTAAATAACAATAGAATTGGCTTTCAGCACTTGCTGAATGCCTTTGCGGGCATTCTCATACGCCCTTTTGCCGTCTACTTTTTTGGCAGAAAAAACGGGGGGTACTTGCTCAATTTCGCCTATGAGCCTCTGACGAGCTTGATCTAATTCAGTTTCAGAGGGCAGGGGGGCATGGTTTCGAACCACCTTCGACTCGAGGTCGTAACTGGCCGATTCCGCGCCTAACAGGATACTGCCCGTGTAAATTTTTCGCTCAGCCTGCAGTTGGTCAATTGACTTGGTCATTTTACCTGTGCACACCATGACCAGACCGGTGGCAAGCGGATCTAAGGTACCCGCGTGACCCACCTTGAGTTTTTTGTTTCCGGTAATTCGCTTCACGCGGTGCTTAATGTAATTTACCACATCGAAGCTCGTCCAGCCATAGGGCTTATCGACCAGCAACAATTCGCCCGCCTCAAATGAAAACGCCTTCATGAAATGCTCATCGGAACGCCCATCGCCATCAAAATCAGCAATATCCCGCCTAGAATGATGCGATAGATGCCGAAGTAGAAAAAGCCGTGGCGGGTTAAAAAAGAAATGAAAAACTTGATGGCCAAAGCACCGACCACAAAAGCCACGGCATTGCCAAACACCAGCAAACGAATGTTCTCAGCGTGAATTACCTCAGGCGTGTCTAGATAGGTTTTCAGGAGCTTGTACCCCGATGCAGCAGCCATGGTGGGCACGGCCAAAAAAAACGAAAACTCCGCCGCCTGCTGTCGCGTTAGCCCTTGAAACATTCCCCCAATGATGGTTGCAGCCGAACGACTCACGCCCGGTATGAGTGCAATACACTGAAAAAATCCAATAGCCAAGCTTTTCTTCAGCGTCACTTCGCTTGTGCGGGAGGGATTCAGGAAACGGTCGATGAGCACCAAAACCACACCGCCTGCTACCAGCGAAACAGCCACGGCCAAGACGCTCTCCAACAGTTGATCGATCTCATCACCCAATAAAAATCCAATGACAGCGGCAGGTAGAAAAGCCACGACCAACTTGGTGTAAAACGCAAAATCTTGCAGAAAACGACGCCAGTAAAGCACCAAAACCGATAAAATGGCGCCAAATTGAATGCTAACGGTAAAAAGTTTTACCAGCTCGGTAGATCTGAGCTGCAAAGCAGACTGTACAATGATCATATGCCCAGTGGATGAGACCGGTAAAAACTCGGTTAAGCCCTCAACCAGGGCCAGTAGCAGCGCTTGAAAATAGGTCACTTGCTCGCCTTCGGTTTTTTCATGATAGCAATCAAAACCGTTACATAACCCGCCAACACCACCAAAGGAGCCACCGTGATCCGGCGCGCGCTAAAAAGCTCCGCCTCGTTAAATTCATTGGGATTGTCGCTGCCACCGCCTACCATAAGCAAAAAGCCGATGATGATGAGCACCAGACCTCCAATTAACCACATGTAGTTCTCCTTCTCGAAGGCAAACTCGTTTTCTGTGTTGTTTTTCATATCGTTAGTATACTTCGTCTGTTTTTAGTCGGATGTATTTTCGCACCGCGAGCAAGGTCGATATCCAGGCTATAGCGATACCCAATACCACCGTTCCCGCAAAAACCTGGCCGTACATTACCATATCTTGCATACCAAATAAATCGGGGAATTGCTGCTTACCCAGATAAACCACTCCAGCCAACAGCAGTGATGCGATAAACGCGGCGTACAATCCGTTGAGCGTTCCTTTGATCAAAAACGGCCTCCTAATAAAAGAGGTTTTGGCCCCAACCAATTGCATGGTTTTTATGATAAAACGCTGGCTGTAGATGGAAAGGCGTATGGTGTTGTTGATGAGCGCAATGGAAATCAGGAGCAGCAACACACTGAAACCCAACAAAACCAGCGCAATGTTGCGTGTGTTGTGATTGATTTGAGTGACCAAGTCGCGGCTGTATCGCACGTCGGTTACCAGGGGCACTGCCGATACCGTGCTCGCCAGCTTGGCCAGTTGATCGGGCGTGGCCGACTGCGCCTTCACCGCCAAAGAAAAACTGTTGGAGAGGGGATTGTAACCCAAAAAGCTGATGAAGTCCTCGCCCAAATCAGCCTGTAACTTGCGCGCTGCCTCAGCTTTACTGATAAATAGCACCTGCTTGATTTGAGCCATTCCAGAAAAAGTTTGCTGCAGCTGAGCGATATCGGCATTCGAAGCATCGGGCGACAGATATACCTCAACGCGCAAATTTTCGCGGACGTAGTCGGCCAATTTTTTGGCATTCAGCAACAGCAAACCCAATAGGCCCATCATAAACAGCACCAGCGAAATACCAATAACGGTAGAAGCCGACGAACTGCGCACGGTGGCAGAGGAAATTTTATCAGGTGATGCACTCATTGCGGGGCTAAAATAACGGTTTTTGTTTAGTAATGACAGCCTGCGTTGCACATCGGAGACACAAATACGCCATCTTTGTGACATGGCAGGAATATACATCCACATACCCTTCTGCAAGAAGGCCTGTAACTATTGTGATTTTCATTTTAGCACTCAGTTAAACCAAAAAACCGATCTGATTCAGGCCTTGACCAAGGAGATTGAACAGCGAGCGTCGTACCTTCAGGAAATGCCCGTCGATACCATTTATTTTGGCGGTGGCACCCCCAGCTTGTTGGAAGTAGGTGAGCTGGAAACCCTTCTCAACGCGCTCAAAAAAAACTTTACTTGGTCGGAAATGCCCGAGGTTACCCTGGAAGCCAATCCCGACGACCTCAAAGATGTGGCGAAATGGACCGCCCTGCGCCGCTTGGGATTCAACCGACTCAGTATCGGTATCCAGAGCTTTTTCGACGATCACTTGGTGTGGATGAACCGTGCCCATTCGGCCAGCGAAGCCCAACTTGCGGTTGAATTGGCGCGACAGGCAGGCTTCGAGAACCTGACCATCGACCTCATTTACGGTATTCCGGGCATGACCGAAGAGCAATGGAAAGAGAACATCCAAAAAGCCATCGATCTGAAGGTACAACATATTTCGGCCTATTGCCTAACGGTTGAAGAGCGCACCGCACTGCACAAACAGGTTCGGGAAGGCCGCGTCAAAGAGGCCAGCGACGAACAAGTAGAATGGCAGGTCAACACCCTGTGCAGCATGCTTGAGCAGGCCCAATTTGAGCGGTACGAAATTTCAAACTTTGCCCAATCGGGTTATGAAAGCAAGCACAACTCGTCGTATTGGAAAGGAGATTGGTACCTGGGCATCGGCCCTTCTGCCCATTCATTCAACGGCAATTCGCGCAATTGGAATGTAAGCAACAACGCAGTCTATGTACAGGCTGTTCAGAAAAATGAGGGCTACAGCGATTTTGAAGAAATCGACGAGACCACGGCGTACAACGAGTTTGTGATGACCCGACTAAGAACCCGCTGGGGCATTGATCTGAATGAGGTTAAACAGCGATTTTTAATCGACATTGAAAGCGACTTCGAAGAGGAGTTGGGGTACCTGCAAGAAGACGAAGAGGCCGTGCTCGCCAACGGAACGCTAACCCTCACGCACAAGGGCATGTTTTTTGCCGATGCCATTGCCGCCAGTTTATTTTTGGAAAAAGAATAACTCATGGAAGCCTTTTTCACCAAAAACGGCAGGTCGTTCCGAGCCAACCTGTGCCAAGGAATCGATATAAGTTTGGGCATTGGCACTCCCGGACCCCGCGCGTGGTACGTAGCAGATCCCATCATCGAGCCCGTGAGGAGTGGATCGTTTGTGGGTTCGGTTGCCGAAGGTTCTTCAGTCAATTTCTTTAACATCCACTTCAATCCCCACGGCCATGGAACCCATACCGAATGCGTGGGCCACGTGAGCCGCGAGCGTATTGGTATCGATGAGCGATTAAACCGCTACTTTTTCTGGGCGACCTTGGTTTCCATCCATCCAACCCAAATTACACAAGCGGATGGACGGGGCGCTGAAGCGGGTGACTGGGTCATTACCGCCGAACAACTGCGCGCGGCCACGGGCGGAGGCTCGGTCAACGAGGCCCTCGTCATTCGAACCTGGGGATCGGCCGATAAACGCACCCATCAATACAGCAACACCAATCCACCGTACCTCAGCCCCGAAGTGGGCGAATGGTTAAATGATCAGGGCGTTCAGCATTTGCTGATCGATCTGCCTTCTGTCGACCGGGAACAAGACGGCGGTAAACTCAGTGTGCACCACCGATTTTGGTCGACCAACGAAAATTACCTCAGCACAAAAACCATCACCGAATTGATCTGCGTGCCGGCTACCCTGCCCGACGGAGAGTATCTATTAAACCTCCAAGTAAGCTCGTTTCAGAACGATGCCGCGCCTAGCCGACCGGTTTTACACCCGATTGAACCCGTTTAAAGAAAATCTTCAAATGACCTTGGCCGTCGGGAAAACCCAGCGCATTATTCCCCGCTGGCCTTGGGTTTGATCTGGTAAGTAAGTCCCACAAATAGCTGGGTGGTGCCAGTTCCTCTACCAGATATATCTGGATAATTATAAAACTCCCCGAATTGAACGTAAGGACTGGCCCGTACCTCAGAAGTGATTACAAAGCGATGGGAAATGGGAAAGACACCACCAATGCCAATGGCCATACCACCCATGGGGCGGATTTGATCCGGCTTGGATTTGATGACCGATTCTTTTCCGTTGTCGTAAATATACGTCGCTCGAAAGTTTACATCAGCCTCTACGAAGAAACCCGCATGAAAAAACAACCTTCTGCTGGGTCCAAAATTACATCGAAGCAAGATCGGGGTCCTAATGGTCTCTCGGAATTCGCGGTAGGCAATCGGCCCGAAGAACAGGCCGCTTCCCGGGTACACGGAGTTTTGCCATCGCCTTGTAAACTGTAGATATTCCACCCCCCCTCTCAAGGCCAGAAAGTCGTTGAACCGGTACATAAAATTCAACGCTGCCGATTTGCAGAACTGGGTTGGAGGTTGCCAGGAGCGATTTGCTCGGTAAAACACTCCGCCTGGGCCCATTTCAAGGCCAATGGCTAATTTGCTGTTTTGTGCTTGCATGACACTTGTCAAAAGCCAGCAGCTGAGAAAAATCAGAAAAAATTTCACCTGGTTCATACGCGACAGTTGTAGGATGGGACAAAAGGATTGCGGCTACATAGGCGAAGGTAAAAAAAGGCATCGAGAAAATCGAGCCGCATATCACCCCGTTTGATTGCAAGAAAAAAGGCCGCGAGCTGCGGCCTTTTCTTTGTACCCAGGGCCGGGGTCGAACCGGCATGAGTGTTACCTCACTGGTGTTTGAGACCAGCGCGTCTACCAATTCCGCCACCTGGGCGTGGTTATTGGGAGTGCAAATGTAACCGTTTTTTCATTTCGCACAATTTTTTTTGAAATCGGTCTTTGGCTTGATTACCATTGGCCTTTGCGTTACTTTTGCCGAGCAAAAATAAATGCATCCTCATGGCCAACCCTACCAAACTGTTTGCCGGCTCAGCCACACGCTATCTGGCAGAAAAAATAGCCGAAAACTACGGTGAACCGCTGGGCAAGATCGCCCTCAACAAGTTTTCCGACGGCGAATTCGCCCCTTCCTATGAAGAGAGCATCAGAGGTAGGGATATCTTCCTGATCCAATCGACCTTCGCTCCTACCGAAAATTTGTTTGAGCTGTTGTTGATGATCGATGCGGCCAAACGCGCATCAGCGAAGAAAATAGTTGCGGTTATTCCCTACTTCGGATTTGCCCGTCAAGACCGGAAAGACAAACCCCGCGTTGCCATTGGAGCCAAATTGGTGGCCAACCTATTAACCAGCGCAGGCGTGAAGCGCATCGTAACGATGGATCTCCATGCCGATCAAATTCAAGGATTCTTCGAAGTTCCGGTTGATCATTTGTACGCATCGGGTTTGTTTATTGAATACATCAAATCGCTCAACCTACCCAATCTGGTTATTGCAGCCCCTGATACGGGTGGCACCAAAAGAGCCAATAGCTATGCCAAACACTTGGGTTCGGACATGGCCATCTGCTACAAACACCGCAAAATAGCCAATCAGGTAGAAAGCATGACGCTGATCGGAGATGTGAAAGGCAAAGATGTAGTGCTCATCGACGACATCGTAGATACGGGTGGAACCTTGGTAAAAGCCGCTCAAATCATGCTCGACAACGGAGCTACCTCAGTGAGGGCCATGTGCACCCATGCCGTGCTTTCGGGCCCAGCTTACGAGCGCATCAACGAAAGCTGCTTGACCGAGCTGGTGGTTACCGATACCATCCCCCTCAAACAAGAATCCGACAAAATTCGCGTCATCTCAACGGCCCCGCTTTTCGCCGATGTAATCAGTCGAATCCAAAATTTACAGTCGATTTCTTCGCATTTCGTAGTTTCTTAGTACCTTTGCAGCCTTAAAAATCAACCTAATAACCAATGAAACAAATTAGCTTAAGCGGTTCTCTTAGAGAGAGCGTAGGAAAGACCGGTTCAAAAGGGTTGAGAAATGCAGGTTCTATCCCAGCTGTTATCTACGGCGGAGAGAAACCCGTTCACATCTCAATCGACAAAAAAGAGTTGGGCAAAGCCATCTTTACCCCCGATGTGTATCAAGTAAACTTGAACATCGACGGAAAAGTGATCCCAACCATTATCAAAGACAGCCAATTCCACCCTGTAACCGACGAGATTCTTCACGTTGACTTCCTCGAATTGGTGCCAAACGTACCCGTTAAAGTGAAGTTGCCATTGCGTCTCATCGGTCAATCACGCGGTGTGAAAGCCGGTGGTAAACTATTGGTTCACTTCCGCAAAATCGACTTGAAAGGTATTCCTGATGCATTGCCAGCCGAAGTGACCGTTGACATCAGCGCGCTTAGAATTGGTCAAAACATCCGCGTGAAAGACTTAGCAAGCGACAAAGTAACTCCACTTAACGATCCCAACGCGGTAGTAGTGGCAGTAGCTCCTGCTCGTGGTGCTGCTATTGGTAGCGATGCCGATCCAGAAGAAGAAGCTTAATTCACTTTCGCTTTGAAATACCTAATTGCTGGCCTCGGAAACATTGGTGCCGAATACCAATCAACCCGCCACAACATTGGATTTGATGTATTGGATGCCCTAGCTGGGGCATCCAATTCTTTTTTTAGCTCCGGTCGATTGGCCGATGTAGCCGAGGTAAAACACCGCGGCAAGAAGCTGATCTTGATCAAACCTACCACCTATATGAACCTGAGTGGTAAGGCCATCAACTACTGGCTTCAACAAGAAAAAATACCCGTAGAAAACCTGCTGGTGGTACTCGACGACTTGGCCCTGCCCTTCGGAACCATCCGCATTCGCCCCAACGGCAGTGATGCCGGGCACAATGGCCTCAAAAACATCAACGAAATCTTAGGCCACAACCGCTATGCCCGTTTGCGTTTTGGCATCGGAAACAATTTCCCAAAAGGTCAACAAGTAGATTTTGTCCTCGGAACTTGGTCGGACGAAGAGCAAGCTGCACTCAAACCCCGCATCAATCAATCGATTCACGCTATTTTATCGTTTGTCTCCCAGGGCCTAGGCCCCACCATGAGTCAGTTTAACAACAAGTAATTGATGAGTGTGGTCCATTGATTTAGTAAACCATCTAAATCTTAACGGCAATTAGAATAATGCATTTAGCGGGGGAGCAAAGGATGCATCGTTAGAAATGGTGACCACTTTATTATGTCTCTTTGAATACATCGCTTGAAGGCCCAAAGTTTAGCACAAGTAAATGTTATAGAGCCCTGACATTCCTGAATTTGATTGCGCGTTACCTGCAAGAAAAAAGGGGCGGAGTCACGGTGGCCCGCAACGTCAAAAGTGATACCTATTTGGCCTTTGTAAAGAGCTAAAATCAGCCAATGCCCGCTAAAGGCAAAGTGACAATATCCGTTTTCTAGCCTTTGTATCCTCCAGGCAGCGGTCCTGCAAAGCAGAACTTCAATCTGCTTTTGTGCTGTGGATTTTCATCGCAAAAGGGATGCCCAATCGGACGCTAGAATGCTTTTAACAAGAATGTTGAAAAAATTAGGAACGAAAAATGCACGGAATTCTCAGATACGAGCAATTCCTGCGTTTATAGGGTTGCGCTGTTAGAAGGCCTTGTTGCCAAAGCCTCTAAAGTCAGAACAAACCCTAATTAGCTCAACCGGATATATACCGCCAATGCGAAACGAGCCCTCCATGAGATTTATGTCAGAAACAAAGGAAATACCTTCAACTCTACCTCAATGAATTCAGCTACCCTAGTATCTGCAATGTTTCCGAGAAACGATTGTTGAACGGCCGTTTCGAGGGCTTAAATAAAATTCGGGTAAATTGACGAGGAATGCAAATCCGACACAGATCGAAATCGATGCTAAATAATGAAAAACAAGCAGTTACGAGAAATATTTACAACGTTAACCGGACACTACCGTGTGATGATTTTGCGATTCAATCGCTTTTTTACGATGAGATTATTATTTGCATTGATCTTTGTTTTAAAATACTTTATTTCCGTTTCCCAAATTACCGGTGTTCAGCTGGGCGCCGGATTCTTCAAACCCATTCAGTTCACCTCTGAGTCGGGCTCTGAAGAATTAAAAAAATCATCCAGTGGTAATGCGCTAGGTAAAAGACTAACCTTTACCTACCAGATTAGCTTCAACATAAAAAACAGACCATTTAGTCTTGGATACAATCGTGTACCCATTGGAAATGGCATTTCGCTTCGCCTACAGGATGAGCTTTTCACCTCAGCTGGGGCGTTGCGAGCAAGGCATTATCGCGGGCGCGATTACAACCAAATTACCTTGTTAACTCAACTATTGGTGCAGCGAACCATTAACCTTAAATACCTTCACATCAAACCTATCTTATATGCGGGGCTCGCAGTTAATCAATCGAGAGGCCATCGAACATTAGAAACTATGGGCAAAGAATACGGCAATGCGGGTGGTCCTCAGGATTATTTGATCCTCTCATTCGACTACAGTTTTTTTAATCAAATCGGCACAGGAATTGTGTTCGACTATCGCTTGGAAGGTGCTGCGAAAAAAAGATACCACTCTAGGCTGTATGCCGCCTTTCGCGCTCACATTGGATTAGTCAATCTCGCCTCAGGTAAGATTGACATTGATGCGAATGGATACAAAGCACAGCAAAAGTTCGTTTCCACCGGTTCGTATTTGGGCGCTTATTTGGGTTACTATATTTACTCCAAATCCAGATCCAGCATTGAGCGGGCGCCTTAGATTCAGTCAGACCTCTTTTCTGCTTTATACCGTTTAGCTATTAATTGTTTTTAAAAGCGCCGTAAAAGAAGTGTCTCGGGCCAGAATAGCGTGCAATTCACTGATCGCCACTCGCTCTTGTTTCATCGTGTCTCGGTGGCGGATGGTAACGCTTTGATCTGCGAGGGTCTCGCCGTCGACCGTGATACAGAACGGGGTTCCAATGGCATCTTGACGGCGATAGCGCTTGCCAATGGCATCTTTCTCGTCGTATTGAACCAAGAAGTCAAATTTTAAGGCATCAACAATCTCGCGAGCCTTTTCGGGCAAGCCGTCTTTTTTTACCAAAGGCAATATGGCGGCCTTGATGGGCGCCAATGGAGCGGGAATTGAAAGCACCGTGCGCTCGCTGCCATCCTCCAACTTCTCTTCTTTCAAGCCGGCCGAAAGCACCGCCAAAAACATGCGGTCAAGACCTATGCTGGTTTCCACCACATATGGCACGTAGCTCTTGTTTTCCTCGGTATCAAAGAACTGCAATTTCTTGCCGCTGTGTTCCTCGTGTTGCTTGAGGTCAAAATCGGTCCGACTGTGGATGCCCTCGAGTTCTTTAAAACCCATTGGGAAATCGAATTCAATATCGCATGCCGCATTGGCGTAATGCGCCAATTTGATGTGGTCGTGGAAGCGGTAATGCTCATCGCCCAAACCCAGCGATTTGTGCCATTTCAATCGAACCGACTTCCAATAGTCGTACCACTGCATCTCTTCGCCGGGTTTTACAAAAAACTGCATCTCCATCTGCTCAAACTCGCGCATACGGAAAATGAACTGACGGGCGACAATCTCATTGCGAAAGGCTTTTCCGATTTGCGCTATGCCAAACGGAATTTTCATGCGGCCCGATTTCTGTACATTCAAAAAGTTTACAAATATCCCTTGAGCCGTTTCGGGTCGAAGGTAAATCTTGGCCGACTCACCGGAAACCGAACCCAGCTCAGTGGCAAACATCAGGTTGAACTGCCTTACCTCGGTCCAATTCTTGCTTCCAGAAATGGGACATACAATGCCCAAGTCCTCGATGAGTTGCTTTACAGCGGGCAAGTCGCCCGTTTCCAATGCCGTGCGCATGCGGTCTTCAATCTGCCCAATCTGGGTCTGATACTCAAGCACACGGGGATTGGTGGCCAGGAACATGGCGCTGTCGAACGTATCTCCAAAGCGCTTGGCCGCCTTCTCTACCTCTTTTTCTATCTTCTGACGGATCTTCTCAATGTGCTCTTCAATCAATACATCGGCGCGATAGCGCTTTTTGCTGTCCTTGTTGTCGATGAGTGGATCGTTAAATGCATCCACGTGACCACTGGCCTTCCATGTGGTTGGATGCATAAAAATCGCCGAATCAATTCCGACGATGTTTTCATGCATTTTGACCATGGCATCCCACCAGTATCGCTTGATGTTGTTTTTAAGTTCAACACCGTATTGACCGTAGTCGTAAGTCGCACTTAGGCCATCGTAAATCTCCGACGATGGAAAAATAAATCCATACTCCTTGGCATGGCCAATAATCGACTTAAGTTTATCTTCTTTAACCTGACTCATGCCCGCAAAAGTATAAAACTAAGCGGAGGCTAAAGCATATTCGCCAAAGGGAAACCAAAGACGGCCATATCCGTTGATCGGATCGATATACGGCCCTATCATTGCCAACTTCGTTGTACCTTTGCGCCATGGTGGAGATTGAAAATACGCTCGTTTCGCTCGATGTATTTACCGAGGAGTTTGTGTGCGACTTAAGCGCCTGTAAAGGGGCTTGTTGTGTTTTAGGCGATGCAGGTGCCCCGCTCGATGAGGAGGAAACCGCTAAGCTGGAAGACATCATTGATGAAGTAAGTCCCTTTTTGCGACCTGAAGGTCGCGATGCCATTGCTCAACAGGGCGCGTTTGTAATCGAAGCCGATGGCACCTATGCCACGCCTCTGGTGGATGGTAAGGAATGTGCTTATACGGTATTTCAGCCTGACGGAACCGCCCTGTGTGGCATTGAGGCCGCCTACCGCGCTGGAGCCACCCATTGGAAAAAACCCATCTCCTGCGAATTGTATCCCATCCGATTAAATCCGTTGAAAGATCATATCGCCCTCAATTACCACCGGTGGAATGTTTGCGCTCCAGCTTGCCAGTGTGGCGCTAAAATGAAAGTGCCGGTATATCGATTTCTCAAAGATGCCTTAACGCGCAAATTTGGTGCCGATTATTACACGGCCTTGGAAGCGGCGAAGGAATACATCGATCAAAGCCATCGAGCCTAATCAAGATCCCATATACCGGACCAAAGCTCTGATTTACAATATTTAACACTGCATTTAGGACTCCTTTCCCCAGTGTTTCCGAGCTTTGTAGAAATTAACAATCGACGAAATACACGTCCCATCACACTTTCGGCGTTGTTAATAAGTGGGTGTTAATATCTATGAGGTCATTTGAATGGCGATCTGAGAATCTTTCTGTAATTTTATACAAGTCAATGATAAACAACGGTTTACACTGAACTCCTTGAAGATAAAGGGCTAGCAAAATTTCACGGTTAATATCAACAAGAGAAGGGTTTGATTATGAGGAGAATGGATGAGTTATCAGGTTGTGGTGTTCAAAAATCAACTTTCAAATGGCTTCGATTTGAGCGAAGTTTGTTGAGAGCAAAACCATCGTCAAGAGGTGCTGTAAATAACTGAAAAACAATTATAACCCGTTCACGCGGGTTATTTCGCCTAAAGAAGAAACTACTAAAGAAAGAGATACAATGAGTGCAATGGAACCCATTTTAGCAGAGAACAAAGATCGCTTTGTGATTTTCCCGATTCAACACGATGATATCTGGGCGTTTTACAAAAAGGCACAAGCGAGCTTTTGGACAGCGGAGGAGATTGATTTGGAGGCCGACATCGCCGATTGGGAAAACAAACTCAACGCCGATGAACAACACTTTATCAAACACGTACTCGCCTTTTTTGCGGCCAGCGATGGCATCGTGAATGAAAACCTGGCTGAAAACTTCCTTTCAGAAGTTCAGTATACCGAAGCCAAGTTCTTTTACGGCTTTCAAGTGGCTATTGAGAACATCCACTCAGAGACCTATTCTCTGTTGATCGATACCTACATCAAAGACAGCCTGGAAAAAAACAAGCTTTTCCGTGCGATCGACACCATCGACTGCGTGAAGAAAAAAGCCGAATGGGCTTTGAAATGGATTGACAAAGGCTCCTTTGCCCAGCGTTTGGTAGCCTTTGCTGCCGTAGAAGGGATTTTCTTCAGCGGCTCGTTCTGCTCGATCTTCTGGTTGAAGAAACGCGGTTTGATGCCTGGATTGACTTTCTCTAACGAACTGATCTCGCGCGACGAAGGTTTGCACTGCGATTTTGCCTGTTTGTTGTACACCAAGCACCTCATCAATCGCCTTCCCAAAGAAGAAGTGCAAGCCATCATTACCGAAGCCGTTGAGATCGAAAAAGAGTTTGTCACTGATGCGCTGCCCGTTAAACTCATTGGGATGAACGCCGAGCTGATGTCGCAATACATTGAGTTTGTCGCCGATCGCCTCTTGGTTGAATTGGGCAACAACAAAGTGTACAACGTAAGCAATCCCTTCGATTTCATGGAAATGATATCGCTGCAAGGAAAAACCAATTTCTTCGAAAAACGCGTGGGCGAATACCAAAAAGCCGGTGTTATGTCGAAGGAAAAACAAACATTCAGTCTCAACGAAGATTTCTAATACTGCCCCCAAACCCCATTTTAATACCTAAAAACCCAAGATGATGCACGTAATAAAACGCGACGGCCGCAAAGAGGAGGTTAAAATCGATAAGATTACCGCCCGTATTTCAAAGCTGTGTTATGGCCTTGATCCGATTGTCGATCCCATCCGTATTACCCTAAAAGTTGTGGAGGGATTGCACGACGGAGTGACCACATCTGATCTGGACGTGCTCGCTGCCGAGGTGGCCGCCTCGAATACAGTGCTTCACCCCGACTATGCCCAGCTGGCCTCGCGCATCGCGGTTTCCAACCTTCACAAAAACACCAAAAAGTCGTTCTCAGCCACCATCGACGATCTCTACCACTACATCGACCCGGTGAACGGCGAAAACGCCGCGCTAATCGCTACCGATATCTTTGAGATCATCCAAGAAAACGCCGAAGTACTGGATAGTTCTATCATTTACGACCGCGATTTCAGCTACGATTACTTCGGATTTAAAACTCTCGAGCGCTCGTACCTCCTAAAGCTTAATGGCAAAACGGCCGAGCGCCCACAACACATGTTGATGCGCGTATCGCTGGGTATCCACAAAACCGATATTCAAGCGGCTATCGACACCTACCACGCCATGTCGCAAGGTTGGTACACACACGCCACTCCCACGCTTTTTAACGCAGGAACGCCTAAGCCCCAGATGTCGTCGTGTTTCTTGCTTTCGATGAAAGGCGACAGCATTACAGGCATTTACGACACCCTGAAACAAACGGCTCAGATTTCACAATCGGCCGGTGGTATCGGATTGTCTATTCACGACATACGCGCCAAAGGTTCCTACATCAAAGGAACCAATGGCACCAGTAACGGTATCGTTCCGATGCTTAAAGTCTTCAACGACACCGCCCGCTACGTAGACCAAGGAGGCGGAAAAAGAAAAGGATCCTTTGCCATCTACATTGAGCCCTGGCACGCCGATATCATGGATTTCTTGGATCTTAAAAAGAACCACGGCAAAGAGGAAATGCGCGCCCGCGATTTATTCTACGCCCTTTGGGTTCCCGATCTATTCATGAAACGCGTGGAGGCAAACGAAAACTGGACCCTGATGTGTCCGAACGAATGCCCCGGCTTAGCCGATGTGCACAGCGAGGAATTTGATAAACTATATGCTCAATACGAAGCCGAAGGACGCGGTAGAAAAACCATCCGTGCGCAAGAGCTATGGGCCAAGATCATCGAATCGCAAATCGAAACCGGTACTCCCTACATGCTTTACAAGGATGCCGCTAATGCCAAGAGCAATCAGAAAAACCTCGGGACTATCCGCTCATCGAACCTCTGTACCGAGATCATTGAGTACACCTCTCCCGACGAAGTAGCCGTGTGCAACCTCGCCTCGATTGCCTTGCCCAAATTTGTGAAAGATGGGGAATTCGATCACAAGGAGTTGTTCAACGTGGCCTACCAGGTTACGCGCAACCTGAACCGGATCATAGACTATAACTACTATCCTGTTCCAGAGGCCAGAAGAAGTAACCTTCGTCACCGTCCCATTGGTATTGGTGTGCAAGGTTTAGCGGATGCCTTTATCCTGCTTCGCCTTCCTTTTGAAAGCGACGGAGCGAGAGAACTCAATCGCGAGGTCTTTGAAACCATCTATTTTGGTGCCATGACCGCTTCAAAAGATTTGGCTAAAGAAGAAGGCCACTATGAAACCTACCCCGGATCGCCCATATCAAAAGGCGAATTCCAATTCGACATGTGGGGCGTGAGTCCATCAGCGCGTTGGAACTGGGACGAGCTCAGAGCTGAAATCAAACAACACGGCGTGCGAAACTCGCTCCTGTTAGCCCCTATGCCAACGGCCTCGACCGCTCAAATTCTGGGCAACAACGAGTGTTTTGAGCCATACACCAGCAACATTTACACCCGTCGCGTGCTCTCTGGAGAGTTTATCGTGGTGAACAAACACTTGTTGAAAGACCTAGTGAAATTGGGCTTGTGGAACGAAACCCTCAAAAACAAGATCGTGGCTGCCAACGGCTCCATCCAACATATCAATGAAATCCCCGATAACCTCAAGGAAATCTACAAAACGGCCTGGGAAATCTCGCAAAGAGCGGTTATTGATATGGCCGCCGACCGAGGCGCATTCATCTGCCAAAGCCAAAGCTTAAACGTGTTTATAGAAAACCCCAACTTTGGCAAACTCACCTCGATGCATTTCTACGGCTGGAAAAAAGGACTCAAAACAGGTATGTACTACCTGCGCACCAAGGCCGCTACAGATCCCATCAAGTTTACCCTCGAAAAACAGCAGCAGAAAGAAGTACTGCCTCTGGCCGAGAAAAACGACGAGAAACACATGGCCGAAATTGCCTGCTCACTCGACGATCCAGAAGGCTGCGAAGTTTGCAGCGCATGATAACCGAAAGATCCGCCTCCCAGCGGATCTTTTTATTTAGAACCCTTTCAAATAAGTCTGGCTGACAAAACGATGACACTTTGAACTTGCCCGCTCTCCACCTTTGTAAAGCAAACAATAGGAGATAGTGGAGCAGTTAAACGTATTTGCATTAACACATAAGAAGGCAGACCTTAAGCAGGTCGGGCATTTTCACCTACCTCAGGAGGAAATGGCTGCTCGATTGAGCGCGCTTAAAGATCGGTTACATGCCTCAGAATTGATGTATTTAAGCACCTGCAACCGGGTAGAATTTATCGTTGTAGGCTGCCCAGACCCTACTACCGCCCCGTTAAAAATCGTTAATCACTTCTTGGGCAACCTGGCCGCAGAGGAAACCAACGAGCTGTTAGACGCTTTTGAGCACTACTCCGAACAGGGAGCTGTCAAGCACCTTTTTGAAGTGGCGGCATCGCTCGACAGCATGGTGGTAGGTGAACGCGAAATCATCACCCAATTCCGTCAATCGTACGAACTTTGTGCCAAACTAGGACTGAGTGGCGAGCACATCCGCATCTTGGCAAAAAACACCATAGAAACAGCCAAGCGCATCTACACGGACACCCAACTGGGTACCCGACCTGTATCGGTTGTATCGCTGGCCTTTAAAGCATTGCTCGACAGCAAAGTGACAAAAGATAGCCGCGTAATCATGATTGGAGCGGGAACCACCAATCGCAACATGGCTCGATTCCTGACCAAAGCGGGTTTCAAAAATGTAACCGTTTTCAACAGAACACCTGAAAAGGCGGCAGAACTGATTCAAAACATGAAGTTCACAGGCCTTGGATTAGGCCTTGAACAGCTACCTGCCTACCAAAACGGCTTTGATGTGCTAATTTCTTGCACCGGAAGTGCCAATACCTTGGTAGACAAAGACCTATACGCCTCTCTTCTTCAAGGAGAATTAACCAATAAGGTCCTGATTGACTTGGCGATTCCCGCCGATATTGACCCCGATATCGCCGCTATCTTTCCCGCCAAACTCATCAACGTTGCCTCGTTGAAACCCATATCAGAGCAAAACATCAAGGCTCGTGAACAGGAATTACACCTATGTTACCAGATCTTGGATGAAGCTTTGGTGAAATTCGGTCGTATTCTTCGTGAACGCAAAGTGGAATTGGCCATGAAACAGGTTCCAACCTTGGTCAAGGAAATCAAACACAAAGCCATAAACGAAGTGTTTGCCCGCGAAATGGCTGAGCTCGATGAGAAATCGCAAGAAGTCATCAATCGTATGATGGAATACGTCGAGAAAAAATACATTTCCGGACCTATCAAGCTCGCAAAAGAGATACTTTTGACCCAGAATTCTTAATTACACCGCATGTCTAGACGAATAACCATTGGCACCAGAGGCAGTGATCTTGCCCTTTGGCAGGCAAATACCGTAAAACGCCAATTGGAGGAACTCGGACACGCGGTAGTCCTCGAAATCATCAAAACACGCGGCGATGCCATTCAGCATTTGAGTTTTGATAAAATAGAAGGCAAAGGATTTTTCACCAAAGAACTGGAAGACGCCCTACTCGAACAACGCGTTGATTTGGCCGTTCATTCTCACAAGGATTTAGAGACAACCCAACCCGATGGCCTTTGCATTGCTGCGGTGTCCCCAAGAGAAAATCCCTCGGATATTCTCATCATGCACAAAGATGCGGTAGACTTCCGACTCAAGTTCCAACTCAAGACGGGCGCTAAGGTTGGTACCTCATCGGCCCGCAGAAAAAATCAGCTGATCGATTTCAGACCTGATTTGGAATTAGCAGATATCAGAGGCAATGTGCCCACCAGGCTCGACAAACTTCGCAAAGGAGAGTTCGACGCCATACTCTTGGCTAAGGCCGGCATCAATCGCCTGAATCTCGACATCTCAGACTTGGAATGCTTTGAGATGGACATCAAAGAATTCATACCGGCACCTGCACAAGGGGTCTTGGCGCTCCAAATCCGCTCAGCTGATCGCGAATTGTTTGAAGCCCTCCAACCGCTTAACGCCCCAAACGTGGCCACTTGTGTGGGCATCGAACGAGAAATATTGCGCAGATTCAACGGTGGCTGTCAGCTTCCTTTAGGTGCATACTGCGAAAAAGCAGGTTCGGGCTATCGCGTATGGACTTCGGTTGCCGAAAGCTGGGACACTGCCCCTAAACGTATCAACAAGTTCGGGGAGTCGCCTGAAACGCTAGCCGCCGAAGTAGTTGCCGCCATTAAAAAGAAAAGCACGGTGTTAATCACCTCGCAACTGAAAGACAAAGAGACCTTGGTAAACCTTTGCTCACAGCAGGGTATTGAACTGCACGGTCAGAGTTTTTTAGAGGTGACCTTCAACCCATTTAAAATACCTGCCCAAAGCCCTACCTGGATCTTTTTTAGCTCCAAAAACAGCGTTAAATCGTTCTTTTTGCAGTGTGGATTGCCCGAGGGCTGCAAAATCGGGGCGCTGGGCACCTCAACAGCTTACGCCGTGGAGCAATTTGGTTACCCCGTAGATTACACCGGAACAAGCGGAGACACCTCTCAAATTGGCGAGGAATTCAACGCCTTGCTGGGGCCTAACGACTATGTTTGGTTACCCATCTCATCCATCAGCAACCAATCGATTCAACAGATGATCAACAGGGCTCCGTTTGAGAATATCCTCTCTTACGACAGTGTTCCTGCTCCCGTTGAGGTAGGCCGATACGATGTAATTCTATTCACCAGCCCGAGCAACGTGAAAGGGTATTTCTTGCTCAATTCCATTCCCCGCGGAACGCGGGTTTTGGCAATGGGTGAACTTACCCAATCCGAACTGGCCAAAAAAAGCATAGAAGCCGCGAAAGTAGTGGGCTTCTCGCAAGTTGAACTACATCAATCTATTGCCGCCATTTTGTCGTAACTTAGTGGTTAATCCACTAGTATGAAACGTGTTGCCGCAGCTTTCGCCTTATTTGCCGTTGGTTGGCTGATATATTCTTTAGATAATGCCCCCGCTCATGGTCGATCTACCGGTTCGCCGGGATCGTACAGCGGATCGCCATCAGATGCCAACCGCACATGCGCTAACGGCTGCCACGGAGGTACTGCCATAGCCACACCCGGAATCATTACCACCAATATTCCTGCTGAGGGTTATGTGCCCGGTCAAACTTATACCGTTACGGTCACAGCCGATTACATGGGCAGAACCAAATACGGTTTTGAACTTTCTGCCAATACCAGTGGCGGTCAGAACACCGGCTCCTTTGTTCATACTCCTGGTCAAACCCAGGCGGTTAATACGCGTAACGCCACCCACACCAGCAGTAGCAACGCAGCCCCTTCGGGAAGCAGAACATGGACCGTGAGTTGGACCGCTCCTGCAGAGGGAACCGGTGCTGTTACCTTTTATGCCGCAGTGCTTGCCACCAACAGCAACAACAGCAGTTCAGGCGACATCACCTTGAGATCGTCTGCTTCCGTGGGGGAGAAATTGGCCGCCTGCACCATCGATGATGTTCCGGTATCAGCGGCCATGAATCAGGTATGTGAAGGAAATGCAGGCAGCATACGAGTTACCAATTCCCAAAGCGGGGTTTCTTATCAACTGTTTAATGCAGGAACCAATCAAAGCATTGGCAGCGCACAAGCGGGCAATGGATCGACCCTGACCTTTAACGCCGGAAACCTGACGACCACGACCACTTTTAAAATTGTGGCTACCAAAAGTGCCAATTGCAGTCTAGAACTCACCTCTAAACCGCAAATAGAGGTACTGGCTGCACCCGTCCCCTCGATCAGTGCCAACGGACCAACATCTTTTTGCGAGGGATCGTCGGTACAGCTAACCTCTTCTGCCGCCCAAACCTATCAGTGGTCGAATGGCGCAACCACACCCTCGATTACCGTCTCTACACCCGGTTCGTACACCGTAATAGCGGGCTATAGCAACGGCTGTTTTCGTACCTCAGCGGCCACGGCTGTCACGGTGTTGAGCAAACCCATTCCCCGACTCACGCCCAGTGGCAATCAAACCATCTGTGGCGGCGACAGCTTGCTCATCCAAAGTGGCGCATTTGCGAGTTATTTATGGTCAAACGGAGCTACCACCTCGAGTATACGCGCCAAAACCGCAGGAAATTACACACTTCGCGCCACGGCAGCAAATGGGTGCAGCGGTGATTCCCCCGATACCGTATTCCTAAGCGTTACCCCAACAACAACTCCAACCATACAGCGCATCGGAAGCGGTAACCCATGTCCCGGAGAAACCGTTACCCTGCGCTCAAGCCCCGCCCAAGCCTACCTATGGAGCAATGGCGCTACTACACAAGAAATTGCAGTGACGAACTCGGGTTCGTTTACGGTTACCACAAGCAACAATGGATGCAGTGCTACTTCTGCAACCGAGGTCGTTCAGTTTCAACCCAACCTAAAACCGCGACTCAATTCAGCGGGTAACCAAACCATCTGCCAAGGCAGCAGCATTAACCTGAGCATTGACCAAACCTTTCAGTCTTATCTCTGGTCAAACGGCGCTACCACGCCGGGGATCAGTGTAAATAGCAGCGGCCTTTATTTCGTGCAAGCCTCAAGTGCATTTTGTACCTATTTCAGCGATAGCCTCACGCTCACTGTTACCCCGCTCCCTGCCAAAACAGTGCAAATAACGGGATCTAATCAGCCTTGCCCAGGCGAGACTGTGGTTCTAACCGCCGATGGCTTAGGTTCTTACCTGTGGAACACGGGGCAAACCACGAAATCAATTACCGTTGCAAGCAGTGGAACCTATCAAGTCACGATAAGCAATGGCAACTGCAGCGTACAGTCGGATGCCATAGCCATTCAATTTAGACCCAACCTAAACCCCGAGCTCAGTTTGGCTGGATCGCAAACCGTTTGCGACAACGACGGATTTTGGCTCAAAACTAAAGCCGCTTTCAACAACTACCTGTGGAGCAACGGTTCAACCAGTGATTCTATTTTAGTTGCCTCCTCTGGGGATTATTCTGTGACGGTCTCCAACGACGGGGTATGCCAATTTGAATCAGATACCTTGCGGCTCACCCTAGCACCCATACCGCCTTCAACCGTAATCAAACAAGGCCCCGATGAGCCCTGCCCGGGAGAAACGGTGTTGTTGACAGCTCCCGCAGGTTATTCATACCTCTGGAGTACAGGTGCTACCACCGCCTCAATCGAGGTGAATGGATCGGGAGACTTTTTCGTCGATGTAATTGCAGGTGCTTGTGTTAATCGATCAGAAATCATCAACCTATCTTTCAGTCCAGCACTTTCTCCTCGATTAAACAGCTCTGATAGCATCAGCCTTTGTGTTGGAGAGGTTTTTCAGTTGAGCACACAAACGCCTTACGGCCAATATAGATGGTCGACGGGTGCGACAACCGCTTCCATCAGCACATCTGAGAGTGGCGTATTTTTTGTTGAAGTGAGTAACAACAACCGTTGTTTTTTCACAAGTGACACCGCGTTTATTGATGTCAGACCGAATATCAAACCCATAATCAGAACCGATGGCCCTGCCGTTATTTGCAATAATCAACCGGTTATTATACGATCTACGCAGCCCTTCAGCTCATACAACTGGAGCAATGGAAGCACATCTCCCACGATCAGCATCAGCCAGCCCGGCTTGTACAGCCTGTTGGCTACTACCGCCAGCGGCTGCTCTGGGCGCTCTGATACCCTTGAGGTGCGTTTTGAAAATCCCATTTCTCCGCGCCTCAATTTCAGCGGAACCCTGGTGGCTTGTGACTCGGCAGTAATCAGAACCAACTTTCCAAGTCTGAGCACCCAATGGAATACCGGTTTCAATGGAAACGCCTTGGTGATGAAGTCTGACGCAGCTATTTTCGCAACCCTTACCAGTGTTCTGGGATGCTCTTACACAAGCGATACCCTTCAGTTAACCGTTGGGCAAACTCCTGTGATTAGCGTAATTCGTCAAAATGCGCTGCTCATCGCCTCAGGTGGAAACAACTATCAGTGGTATCTCAATGGCCAATTACTGCCAGGGGAAACCAACGACACGTTAAATACCAGCCCCCAAGACGGCACGTACTACTGCACCGCAACCGATCAACGCGGATTATGTGCTGCCGAAAGTCAATCGTTTGTCATCAACACAGTGGGTATAGCCTCGAATACACCGACTGAAAGAATAGAACTATTTCCCAACCCAGCCAATCAATCGGTTTGGATCAAAAACATACCTGCGGGCAGTCGCCTGCAAATGATTTCTGTTACCGGACAAATCATTTCAGAAAAATCGTTAAACGGCACTGCTGCCGAGCTGAATACTTCGTTACTTCCTAATGGAATGTACACCGTTATTGTCTCCGGTCCTGCAGCCCAACAACGCATTCAACTAGTAATTCAACACTTATGATCAAAAAAATTACCCTTTCTATGATTGCCATTGTGGGCGCGATGGCCTATTTCAGTCCGAGCTCTTATCACAGTTACAGTTTTACAAGCGGCTCTCCAGGTGGAAATACCGGTTCGCCATTGGATGGCGGGGCTACTTGCCGCAACTGTCACGGAGGAGGATCAGCTGCTCCTAGAGCTGGAGCCATTACCACCAATATTCCTGCTGCGGGTTATATCCCAGGCGAAACCTATGACGTAAACGTAACCTTGGCAGAACCGGGCAGAACCAAATACGGTTTTGAATTGGTATCTGAAAATGCCAGCCAGCGCCGCGGAACCTTCGCAGCACCCAACAACCAGACCAGAACGCTGGGTGGAGTAACAGCGCCGCGCATTACGCATACCTCGACCGGTACCTCAGCACCTGGTAGTACCAAAACGTGGAATGTTCGATGGACCGCCCCCTCTTCGGGATCGGGAGCCATTACCTTCTACACCGCCCTCAATGCGTCGAACAACAATGGAAACGATGACGCTGGTGATAATATCTACGTTTCGTCGCTAACGGTGCAGGAAAACACCGGAAACTCTATTGCCGAATTCCTGAAACAGAACAAAGCCGCTATCTATCCCAATCCCGTTAGTGCCAATGCCGAATTGCTGAACACACCCAGCAATGAAACATGGACCATCTACAACCTCAACGGAAGTGTGGTAGCAAAAGGAACGGGAAACAGAATCAACAGCGAAAATCTGGCCCAAGGAGCTTATCAATTGGTACTGGAGCAACAAAACCAAATCATCCGTTTTGTAAAAAACTAACGAGCACCGCAATTCAAATACAACAAATTGCCATCTGGAAAAAAGCGACCTTTAAAGCGGTCGCTTTTTTGTTTGTAAATAGGTAGCATGTTTCTTGCGCATAGGTGGGTTCACAAAATGATATTTTACTTTAAATATTGTATATTTGTTAGGCAATGGGCAAAGTAAAAAAGATAAAAAACACTGATAATCAAAACTTTGAAAAAGAGTACAGCCGCATTGTATCTCCATCAAAAACATCGGTTGTTCTGGAATTTGAATGGGTAAAGCCCGGGGACCATTTCCAAAAGCTAACCATTTATGATAGCACTTACACTACAATTCCGGCACTGGGCGAAACTACCTTGATTAGCGAACCATGAGTTATGCCGAATTGGAATGAGGTAATAGTTGAGATTCAACAGGAAAAACAAAAGAATCCAACTGCAAACCCGCTAGATACGGTACGAAGAAAGTACTTGAAAAAAGTTTCTGAAATTACAGGCAGAAACACAATTGCCTATTACTCTGGTTGGCTGCAAAAACCAACTGCTCCAGGGACTGCGGTTGGGGACAAGGATAAGTCGGGATTCATGCTAGCCATAAACAAGCTAGAAAGGAGTCGGGGTTTAGACCTGATTTTGCATACTCCAGGTGGCGATATTGCTGCAACCGAGTCGCTGGTTGATTATCTGTACTCCATGTACGATAGGGACATTCGAGTTATTGTGCCCCAAATTTCCATGTCCGCTGGTACTATGATCGCTTTTGCCTCCAAAGAAATCGTTATGGGCAAACATTCAAATCTGGGGCCAATTGACCCCCAAATGGGTGGTTTGGCCTGCCAAGCTGTTTTGAATGAGTTTGAACAAGCGAAAAAAGACGTCAAGACAAACCCCCACTCAGCCCCATTATGGCAAGTTATCATAGGCAAATACCATCCTACTTTTTTGGGGGCTTGTAAACAAGCCATCGAGTGGTCAGAAAAAATGGTTTCCGATTGGCTGGAATACAACATGTGCCGCGAGGATAAATCCAAGGTGGAAAAAATTGTGAGTACTTTCTCTAATCACAGTGTTCAAAAATCGCACTCCAGACACATTTCGAAAAAAGAATGTATCGAAGTAGGTTTGGCAATCTCAGACTTGGAAAATAATCAGGACCTTCAAGACGCTGTGCTGACAACACACCACGCCTTTATGCATACGTTTTCCAGCACCTACTGTGTAAAAATCATTGAAAACCACAACGGCGTCGCTTACATCGAACAAGCCGTTCCCCCTCAACCGCCATCCAAATAACCAGAATCGCCAGCGGCGACATTTCCAAGTCATTTGCCCCATCATCGACCCAGAAATTAAATGAACGCATGGCGCGTGCCTTAAGGTCCGCCCTGGGCATAGAAAAGCTACTCTGCCTTTTTCGCGAGAGCAGGTGAACTTAAATTTTCACCTTAATGATCTAAAAAACATTTGCATTAGCATAATAAGCCTATCACTCATAAAACAAAACGAGAGAAGCCCTGCTGTCTGATCGACAGACGCATGTAAAAGTATTGCCGGTTTAAAAGATCCGGCAAAGAGCAAAAAATGGCTCAAAAGCTTGGAGCATCTTATAGTTACTTCAGGGACCACTAACGAATTGCGTCGCCCAGCGTAGAGGTCGATGCAAAGGGTATTTAAGTAAGCTCTTCAATGCACTTCAGCCGCAAACAACGCCGCTCTGGGAACCAACCTTTTGTTCCAATTCATTTTACGTTTGCGAACAAACCAAATAAATCTAAGCGGGCTAAAAACAGGCTGCAAACCGCATTAATAGACCTATACCCTGCACGAAAATCGACAAATTGAATGCCCAGCGCACATTACTTAAACGCCTGAATTCCGGTGATGTCTGCACCTGTAATGAGCAGGTGGATGTCGTGGGTCCCCTCATAGGTTACAACCGATTCAAGATTCATCATATGCCGCATGATGGGATATTCATTAGTAATC
>DASUEB010000092.1:0-2806 GCA_036275295.1 Luteibaculaceae bacterium
GGTCTGCATTTCTATGTCGACTTGCACGTGGTGGTCGATGGCAGCTTAACCGTGGCCGAAGGCCATTCCATAGCCCATGCAGCAAAAGATGAGATTTTGGAGCAACTCCCATTTGTAGCCGATGTATTGATTCACATAGAGCCCAATGCTCCGATCAGCTCATCACAGGGTGGATAAGCTGAATGATCTTGGTGCGGAGTTCTTCTGGATCAAAAGGTTTTGATACAAATTCATTCATGCCCATAGCAGAGCAACGCTCCCATTCGCCGCTAAATACATGAGCTGACATGGCGATGATGGGCGTATAGCGGGCATTGGAGGTCATGGATCGAATGTAGCGGGTGGTTTCATAACCATCCATTTCAGGCATTTGTAAATCCATGATTATTAGGTCATATACCTCGCGCTCCAGAGCCGTAATCACCTCCTTGCCGTTTTCAACGACTTCCACCTTGAAACCCTGTTTGCTCAGAACTTTGCTGATCAATAGTTGGTTAATCCGATTGTCTTCTGCTACCAGGATTTTGATGTCCGTCTGATGGGAGTGGGCTACTGGGTGTGCCGTTTCGGGCTCAGTATCCGGGCTTTCTTGTGATATTACTCTATCAAAAGGCATGGAGAAATGGAAGGTTGAACCAACTCCAGGCGTACTTTCGACCCATATGGTGCCTTGCTGACCGTCGACCAATTGTTTGACAATGCTCAATCCCAAGCCCGTACCACCGTAAAGACGAGATGTATCGCTAGTCGCCTGCCGAAAGCTTTCAAAAATGTGATGAATTTGATGTGCCGATATGCCGATTCCGGTGTCTTTAACGAAAAAATGGATTTGGGTCTGCCGCTTATTTTGCGAAATGAACTGAACGCCCAATTCAATGCTGCCATTATCGGTGAACTTAACGGCATTCGATAATAGGTTCAAGAGGATTTGGCTCAATCGGACAGGATCACCCGATAGGTGATTCGGGATTTTTGGATCGATGTTTACGCTTAGTTTGTTGCCTTGCTCCTCAGCCTTATTTTCGAGAAGTTTGGCGGTATTGTGGACAAGGTCGGGCAATGAAAAGGGAATATTTTCAAAGGTTACTTTACCAGACTCAAGTTTAGAAAAGTCGAGTATATCGTTGATGATTACCATGAGGTTGTCACCCGAACGTATGATGGCCTGCAAATACTCCCTTTGCTCGCTGTTGAGTGGAGATTCATTTAATAAACGGGCGAAGCCAATGATGCCGTTCATTGGGGTCCGAATCTCGTGACTCATATTGGCGAGGAATTGCTGTTTGATTTGTTCCGATGCCTCTGCCCGTTCTTTTTGCTGAAGGATGTTTCGATTGGCTTGTTCCAGAGCGTGGATTTGCCCCTCAATGGTTTGTGTCATCTCGTTGAAATGTTCACCCAACTGTCCGATTTCGTCTTTTGATTCCACATCCACACGGGCTCGGTAGTTTCCAGAACTCACTTCTTTGGTTGCTTTCAGGAGCTTTCGAATTCCCCGTTCAATAGCCCTGCTCACGCTTACCGTTATTAGTACACCAGTTAATTCAACGGTCAAAGTAAGGATGAGTAAAATGCGGGTAACCAGTTGTTCCACCCATCGCGATGCCTCGCCGAGTGTAGCGTTGAAAGCATTTGATTTTAGGGTGAGTTCGGCATTGATTTCATTCAACTTTTTGGCCATCGCTTGAAGGCTTTTGTCGTCTTCCCCTCCTTGAACCGCGATTTCCAGTTGATTGCGCATAACCAGCAGCTCGTCAATGAGCGGATCGGTGTCGGCCCAGTATTGCACGATTTTATCGATGTAATACAGTTCCCTGAATTGTCGGAAGAGTCGAATCAAACCTGGAATATCGTCGGGGTGATTCAATCCCTCTCTAAAACCTTCCTCTGCTATTTTAAAATTGGGAGCCGATTTTTCCAGCTCCAATCGCGCTTTTTTGTCACCCAAGACTACCCGAATGCGCTCATCAAATCGCTTGAGGTCGTTCGGATTGCGATAAGTGGCGTATTCGCGGAGATAAAATACCCCGTCTTTTTGGGCCTTCGACCAATGACTCTCTCCGGTCACATACGATCGCACGGCGGAAAGGTTGCGAACCGCAAACCAAAGGGAGAACAACTCCACCATGATTAACACGGTTACCACCACAACGGTAAAGTACAACTTCTTGGAGAGCGGCACGTTGCGCAACCAACGGCCTAGAGCGTTTTTATCCACTTTTTTTGCGGGAATAGCGATACTGAAAAGTACGCAATTTTCTGATAATAAACACAAAAAGATAAGATTTTTACGCTTTTTTTTAGTGCGTTTTATCCAACAGGTTAACGATATATTATCATCGACAGTCGATCTTCTTCATATGGAAAGCGGTGTGTATTTAATTTGGTATTAACCAAAACGCGCATCATGAAGTGGATAGCTGTACCAACCGATTTTACCGTAACCTCGGCTAATGCCGTAACGTATGCGGCCGAGCTGGCGTATTTTCTAGGTGCTAAACTGCTTGTTTTTCATGTAGCCGACCGCCCTAATTTCACTCCAACATTCGGCGAGGATGCGGAGAAACCCGATGAGGTGGAACAAGAGTCTATGGCCATGTTAAAGACTATTGCCAATAAGTTAACAGACCGATTTAAAGGGAGATTAGACTTTGAAACCGCTCTCCAATGGGGCAGAGAAGAGGAAACCGCCCAGCGATTGATCGATGAGTTCTCGCCTGATTTGCTGGTAATTGGAATTAGAAACGACAATTTTCTCACTTCGACATGGGACGATCACGGGATGGCTTACGAGCTCGATTGCAAT
>DASUEB010000093.1:0-16055 GCA_036275295.1 Luteibaculaceae bacterium
CGAATTTCGACCTTCCAAACCGAATCGACGATAACAAATGTTTAGACCTCAGCGGGAGCCAAATTGACGAAGTTGCGGCGGGCTCACCTATCACCCCTCACCAGTCCTGTGCGACAGAAACGTCTGTTGCGACTTCAAATCGGAGCAAGAGCCAATTCGCCCCCATTACCGCACCACAAAACGAGCGCTTGTTGGCACACCCTCCAGTTGAATTTCGTACACGCCGCTATTCCAACTGTCGACATCAAATGATTCGCGTATTACCCCATCTGCCTGCGTGCTCAATCTTTTCTCGATCATGAGCTTCCCGGTTTGACTGAATATGCGAACCAGCAGATCTCTTGAGGCCCCTATGGGCATTTCTAAGTGCACCGTTTGGTCGGCTGGATTGGGAAAAACTAAAGGCTTTTTGCTTTTATCCAAAATTGAAATACCGGTGGTAAGTCCCTCTACCCGAAGCGATCTGGTACTCGTCGTAGCGCATGGCCCATTGCTCGATTGTAAACCAATGGTGTACAAGCCCGCAATTTCATATACATGAGTAACTACTTTCCCGGTGTCGGATGTTAGGTCTCCAAAATCCCACTGGTATTGAAGGGCTGGACTGATAGCGGTCAAGACCACGGTATCGCCTTCCTTGATTTCGGGCTCAGATAGTTCAAAACCTCCCAACGGATATTCAAGAAATTGAACCCAAACGGTATCGCTAGTGGTCTGCTGAAGCGCGTCGGTAACCAAAAGGGCATAGGCGCCCGTCTGCGCGATGTAAATTTGCGCGGTGGTGTCGCCTGTACTCCACAAATAGCGAACAAATCCTGCGGGGGCAGTGAGAATCAGGGTATCGCCCGCACATAATACCGTGTCGGCACCCAAATCAATAAATGGAGTGCTCAGCTGAACCACTTCAATGGTATCCGTAGCTTTACACGATGGACTTCGGTAAGCCTCTAAGATGTATTTTCCAGGCTGATTGACAGCAATTTGATGATCTGTAGATCCTGTGTTCCATGCGTAGCGCAGATAAGTCAGGGGTGCCGCAATGGTGCGCACCTCGCCTTGTTGAATCACCAAATCATCGCCAAGATTTAGGTTGGTATCGCATGCTACGGATTTATTTTTAATGATGGTAAATTCATCGTCGTTGAACAAGGTAGTTGCGTTGAGAAAACGGCATCTCAGCGTGTCGCCGTTGATTTCTAGCAACACAGAGCCACCTTCTTCGATGGATTTGTGCATGATGGGATGACCCAGTTCTTCGCCCGTGCTTAGCGAACCGCCTGTTCCATTTACCAAATACACCGCACCCTTGCGACTGTAGCGCTCGGTGGGTTTGCTATAGGCTCCATCGCTTCCTTCTATGCCATCTTTTGTTCCCTCAAGCAACATGGAATCTGCCAGAGTTGAACTGAAGTCGTAGTGACCATCGATCAAAAAACTGCGCTCGTAGGTGTGACTGTGGCCGGTCATTACCAAGTCAACCCCGTACTGTTCCAGAATGGGAACAATGAATTCGCGCATTTGGATCAGGTTACCTTCCTTATCACTGTCGTGACTTCCCTTCGAATACGGCGGGTGATGCCAGTAGGCGATGGTCCATTTTTGCTGATTTTTTTGTAAGTCGGCCTTGAGCCAGCGGGCCATTTTGCCTGTGGTATGTCGGGGATTCTGAGTGCTCTCCAACGAAATGAAATGGATATTGCCGAAGTCGTAGCTGTAATACGCCTCTGTACCGCTGGGTTCTCCTCCTGCTTCGCCTTGCGTAAACACATCAAAATTTTCGAAATACGGTCCCAAACCATTGATCGCATCGGCCACTCCCAAATCGTGATTGCCCGGCGAAGGATAGATCATGGTATTGCGGGTAATCAGTGGGTATATGCTAAAAAATTTGGTTTGATATTCGCCTTGCGTGCCATCTGAATAAACATTATCGCCCAAGAATAACCAGCCATCGGTGTGTTTATCACGGCCCCGTGTGAGGTAGTCGCGATAAACATTGATCTGATTGGGACTTCCGTCGCCAAAATCGCCCAGTACCCAGAATCGATATGGACCTTCTGTTCCGGGAAGTGGGCTGGTTTGAGCGTATTGGTTGCTGACGTCGTTTATGAACGTAGGTTCGTTTTCAATGGAATAATAATAACGGGTTGCCGGTTGAAGGTTGGTAAGCGACACGCGGTGCTCCGTAACCTGGTTGGTATCGATAAAAACCTGATCGAGATTGAGAGCCGAAGTGCCATACCGGAGTTCAGTTGGCCGTTTGTTGGCCGTTTGCCAGCACACCTCAAAACTAGAGGGCGATCCCATTTGAAGATAGGGCTGACGGGTAACTGAATTGATTAATGCGGGTTTGTTCGATTTAAAATAAATGAGTTCGACGTCGAAAACCATATCAGCACTGGACGGGCTGCTTTGGTGAATTTCGGCCGAGAAAAAACCGCCAATGGTAAGCACTAAATTCTTAAACAAGGTAACATCGATCAACTCATAACCGGCTTCATCGCGGTCGGCAATGGCCGTCGATCGATGAGTCGACACAGGCCATAAATTTCTTCGCGCAATTTCTACACCGTTCAGGTAGGCTACAAAACCGTCATCGTACCTCACCCTAAGAAACAAACTGTCAAAATCTTTACCGTCATACTCAAACCTCAGCTCATCCGTCATCCAGTAGGTGGTAATGGTTTTGTTATTGGGATCGCTGCCAAAGGAAGCCTGGGTTTGAATGCCCGGTTGGCCATAACCCAAGGGCCCCCGACCATCTTTCCAATCTTCCTCTACAAAAAAGGGACTGTCCTCAAAAAAGGGTATCTTAAAAAGCGCGTTTACGTCTTTATTGGCATCGCTAAATTTGTAGCGTTCGCCGCTAAAAAAAGCTTTGCGGTAAATTCCCTCTTGAGCGCTGAGGTTAACAGCCAAGATGGTGATTAATAAGGCGATTCCCATTGATTTCATGGTGCAAAAGTCGTTTTACCACATTACCTTTTCATTGCCCCCAGTTCACTATCAGATTAAATAAGGTTAGACAGCCCCACAAGCCAACGACCGCGAGCCTGGCATCAGCTGAGGTAAAAAATGAAAGCGGTTATCCCGGAGGTGTTGGCTACTTCTCAACCCTATCCGCAAAGCCACTGTGGGTTAAAATTCGCTAACGCGGTCGAAAAATTTCCGCACATCCGTTCAGCTTGCCTACCTTTGGATAAAGTAATTTTTTCATGCGACAAATAGACGCCATTAAGGCTTGGTTACTCGAACAATTTGCCATCTCTGGAGTGGCTGCTGAGTGGATTCGACTGATCATTTGCCTCGCGGCCATGTCCGTTCTGTGGTTTGTACTGGTGTTTGCCGCCCGTCGCATTTTGGTGGCTATATTTACGCGGGTGGCGGCCAAAACCACCACTACATGGGACGACATCCTGCTGAAAAACAAGGTATTTCTTCGCCTAGCTCATATCCTACCCGCTTTTTTGATGGAAGCTGGCGCAGATACGGTATTAAGCGATTTTCCCAAAGCCCTTGCCCGTGTCAACATCCTCATCACCCTGTATCTGATCGGCGTTTTTGTGAGTTTGGCCAACAGTTTGCTAAACAGTTTGCGCGAGGCTTTATACGACAACGAGCACCTTCGCGACAAACCCATAAACTCGTATATTCAGGTAGGAAAAATCATCATCTACTTCATAGGAGGTATCATGATGATCTCAGAGGTCCTTGGCAAAAATCCGCTTTACTTGTTGGGAGCGATGGGAGCCGCCTCGGCTGTTCTTTTGTTGGTGTTCAAAGACACCATTCTGGGACTGGTTGCTAGTATTCAACTCTCGGCAAATGACATCCTTCGGGTTGGCGACTGGGTTACTATGGATAAATACGGGGCCGATGGCGATGTGATGGAAATCAACCTGGCCACCATCAAGGTGCAAAACTTTGACCTTACTATCACCACCATTCCCACCTACGCCTTTATATCCGACAGCTTTAAAAACTGGCGCGGAATGCAGGAGAGTCCGGGGCGCCGCATTAAACGCGCCATTAAAATCAACAAAAGTTCTATCAAATTCTGTACCAACGAGATGTTGGAGAAATACAAGCAAATTGACCTCATTAGGCCGTACATCGAACAAAAATTGGCTGAACTGAGTGCGCACAACGAACAGCATGTAGTCAATAAAGAGCTTCCCATCAACGGAAGAAGCTTAACCAACATTGGGGTGTTTAGGAAATACCTCGAATTCTACCTCAAGAACAACCCGAAATTAAATCCCGCTATGGATATCATGGTGAGGCACCTGCCTCCCAGCGAATCGGGACTTCCCATTGAGATCTACGCATTTACGTATGAAAAAAAATGGGCGAACTACGAAAATGTCATGGCCGACATCTTTGATCACGTGTTAGCTGCCGTGGCGTATTTCGACCTAAGTACATTTCAAAATCCAACCGGTGCTGATTTTCAAGGCCTGGTTGCTACAAAATAAAAACACATGCAAAACCACGAAATCGACTATCAGATCCTAGGCGAGGAAATGCAGAGCGTTGAAATAGAGCTCGATCCTCAAGAAACCGTCATTGCCGAGGCCGGCAGTTTTATGTACATGCACGACGGTATTGAAATGCAAACGATTTTTGGCGATGGATCGACCGAAAATCAAGGGTTTATGAGCAAATTATTCGCTGCGGGCAAACGCGTGCTCACCGGTGAAAGCTTGTTTATGACTACTTACACCAATACCGGTGCAGGAAAGCGCCGCGTTTCGTTTGCAGCTCCCTACCCTGGAAAGATCATTGCATTGAATCTGGCTGAATTAAACGGTCGCATCATTTGCCAAAAGGATGCCTTCCTTTGCGCGGCCAAAGGAGTAAGTGTAGGTATTGAATTTCAGCGCAAGCTAGGGGCTGGACTCTTTGGCGGCGAAGGATTCATCATGCAAAAACTCGAAGGCGACGGAATGGCCTTTGTGCACGCCAGTGGAAATATCATTGAAAAAGTGTTGCTTCCCGGCGAACGACTCAAAGTAGATACGGGCTGTATCGTGGGATTCACTTCTGGAGTAGAGTACGATATTGAGTTCGTGGGCGGGATCAAAAACACCCTATTTGGCGGCGAAGGCGTATTCTTTGCCACCTTGCGCGGGCCGGGCAAGGTTTGGATTCAAAGCCTTCCCTTCTCCCGTTTAGCCGGTCGGATTTTGGCTGCCACACCCGGTTTGGGATCTCGACGTGAGGAGGGATCTATTTTGGGCGGACTTGGCGGATGGTTAGACGGCGATAACCGCTAATACCTCAGTAAAATATCTGATTGCAAATTTGCCATGGTCGGCAAGGCCTGTCACAGAACTGCACATCACAAAAAAGCCGCTGGAGGTTGGCAACACGTGCCTTCCTCCAGCGGTCTTGTTATCTTGGTTACCTGAATTACTGGATTTCCAATTTCTGGGTTTCAACCGCTCCCGAAGCACCGGTAAGCGTGATTAAATAAATGCCCGAGTGAAGTTTATTGAGACTGATTCGCTCCTTGTAGATCAGTGAGGGCTGAAAAAAGTCGTGTTTAACCAATCGCCCGGTGATATCGGTAATTCTCCATCCATTTATGGCTACCTGGCCATTGTATTCCAACGCAACCTCCCCGATGGCGGGATTAGGTGCCAATTTTAGGCCGCGAGAGGCGGTGTTCTTGTTGATTCCGACCCCCGAAGCCTTTACTTCGTAACGGTCTTCTAGGCACTGAAAACGGTCGCTCACGCTATATGTTTTGGTGTCTTCTGCGCGCACCACAATGCTGCGGGTGGTGTCGCCAGTGCTCCACAGGTAGTCGCCAGGCCAAGAGGCCGTTAGGGTGACCAATTCGCCGGGTAAAGCCAGGATCTGCTGACGGCGATTGGCATCTTTGACAATGGTAAACTGATCGCGAATAACCCCATCGGCACACAAAAAACTGCCATCTAGTCGATTGTCTTTCACATCTATTACAAAACTACCGCCGTTGTCAACATCAGAGAAATACATCGCGTCGTGAGGATATGTAAGCTGTGAACCGCCCAGCTGACCCGATGAGCCCGCAACAATATAAATGGTTCCATCCTCAGCATTACCGCGCTGTTTGACATACGTGCAACTGTTTTCACTGCCGTCGTAGCGGCCCGAGCTTTGATCAACGTTGTGGATGGCGGGGTCGAATGTGGACTCCATGCCGTAGTGACCTTTCATAGGCCTGCTGCGCTCGTAGCCATGACTGTGCCCGCAAAAAACTAAATCGACGCCCAAACGCTCCAGGAAGGGCAAAAACTGCTCGCGCATATCCACCAATTCGCCTTCGGTATCCGAGTTGTGCGACGCCATGCTGAATGGGGGGTGATGCCAATAGGCCACTACCCAAGGTAACTGATTTTTCTCCAGATCGCGTTTGATCCATTGCGCCTGCGGCCCCAGGGTATCGAACAAACGGAACTGCAATTCCTCCTCACCATACGAATCCAGCGATAAGAAGTGGACATTGCCGTAATCGAAGGCGTAAAAAGCCTCGGTGTTCGAAGGTTCGCCGCCGCTTTCGCCCTGCGAAGGCAAATCAAAAATTTCGTAATAAGGAACCTGTTTAAACCATTGATTGATGGGGAGGTTGTTGTAGTCGTGATTGCCAGGGGCTGGAAAAAGCGGAGAATTTCGGGTAACCGAGCCTTGGTAAATGTCAAAGAAACCTACTTTGAATTCAAGATCCAAACCGCCCAAATATGCGTTATCGCCCAAGGTAATCCAAGCGTTTGTGGGCCTCTCACCCCTGTAGGCCAAGTAACTGTCTAACACTTGTTTTTGATTGGTTGAATTATTCCCACAATCGCCAATGACCCAGAAGGAATAGTCACCTGCAGTGCCTGCAACAGGGGCGGTGAGAAAATAATTTTGATCGTCGCCTTGAAGCATGGCTCCGTTCACGAAGATGGCGTAGTAATAACGGGTTGCAGGCTGTAAATTGCTCAATGTAAGGACATGAGTTGCACTCGAGGTTTCATCGGTGACCGATTGATCAAGAGCGTTGGCATTTAGTCCGAATTTCACTTCGGCCGAACCGGGAAGTAAGGTCTGCCATTTGACCACAACCGACCGACTGGTGAGCTTTTGTAAGTAGGGACCTCTAGTAAGGAGTGGCGTCTGCGCTTGCAGAGCCATTGCGCTCCCAATAAAGATAAAAAGTAAGAGTAATACGCGCTTCATGGTTATGCCGTTTTGGTGTGCAAAAGTGATGCTCCCATCTTACCTTGGTGTGAACTACATGTGAACATTGCCACAGACATTGGCTCCAAATAACCCCTCAAGATGCAACAGCTATTCAACGGACTATGGTTGCCAATGCAAACCGCGAATTAGAATTGAACGGGTTCTTATTAATAGCCCTTTCAGCAACAAACTATGGGAGTGGATGGCCACAGACCCAATGCAAGGACCGAATTCTAGCAGGTTCGTTAATAAACTCCTCCTACCAATCTTTGATTCCACGCGTGATCGCCCGGAAATTGAGGCAAGCGCTTTGGAGCCTGGAATACTACCTTATCGTCGAGACACAATAAAAATGCCTTGAGCTGCTTGATTTCAGTTTGGTTCAAAGGCAGTGAGTCGAAGGGCAAGGTCTGCCCTTCCACCTCATAACCAAGGCCTTGTCCGCCTCCTTTGTGGTAAAATGTCAGCACCTCGTCCAGGGTGTTGTAAACCCCATTGTGCATGTATGGCGCCGATTTACTAATGTTTCGAACGGTTGGTGTTTTCATCGACCGCAAATGCATCGGCAATCGAGTTACTGCAAATCGACCCGAATCGCTGGATACAGATGTGTTCTTGGCAGTGCTGGGTGTACCTATTATTTCGTATTCGCTGTCGTCGAAAAACGGGGGCACCGTTCCGTTGAATACCGGAAAAAAGTGACATGTAGCGCACAACGCCTTTCCCATAAACAGATTGGCGCCATTTTTTTCATCGCTACTCAAAGCGCTGCGCTTGCCCGCGAGGTACTGATCAAAACGAGAGTCCATGCCCACAAGCGATCGCTGATACTCGGCCAAGGCCTTTTGAATTCCGTAACCGTTGATCTGAGTTGCTTTCTCACCAAAAGCTTTTTTAAAAAGTTCCCGGTACTCGGGACTTTGGTTTAGTTTGGCACCTACCTCGGCCAAATCGCCGTGCATTTCATTGGGGTTGTGAATCACCACAAAGGCCTGCTCTTCAAAATTCTTTGCTCTTCCGTCGTAAAAGAAGGCCCGCTGAAAAATGGCATTCTGCAACACCGGCGCGTTGCGGTTTACCTGCAACTGCGGATTAAAATGACTGCTTGAGGTAAGCGATTCTGCAAAAGCCCGATTGGGTTTGTGGCAAGAGGCACAAGATCGCTGGCCATTTCCCGACAACAAGGGATCAAAAAACAACATTCGTCCCAAGACTGCCTGTTCTTCCAATCGAGCCGTGTCGGCATAATACATCGAGAAATAGCGTCTGTTGAGCGCTTTAGCCGAAAACAAGTCGTTTTCTTGCAAACGAACGGCGTGTTTTAAACGGGTGTAAGCCAATCCCTTCTGATTGCGAAACGCATTGATGCTTCGATGAATGGGAAGGATATGATCGGTGATAAAATCGAGTCGATTAAACTCTGCAAACGACAGCTGCCGCTCCATGTAGCGAATGGCTTTGTCGATCAATCGAATCACAGGTTGCGCATCCTCGTATCCTCCCAACACTTCCCGCAAACTCCGCAGACTGTGCAGGGCCTCGCTCACGTTGACTTGGGTCAGGGTAGCATCAAATCCGGTGAGATTGAGACTTACCATGCGATACAACTCCAATTGCACCATGTCAAAGATCTGCGCATCGGTAAACCGGACCGTTTTGAAATAACCTTGTTGCTTGCTGAGTTGGTTTTTGAGCCATTTAACCTCTTCTTTGATAGAGGCCAGGTTGATCGAATCGCCGCTGAATAAGAGCACCTCAAGCTGCTGAAAACCATTGGGCTCTCTTACGGTAAGGCCATTTTCCTCATCGTGTTTGGGAACCAGCGGACCGTTGATGTAGAGTTTGACCGTCTTCGATGAAAAGTGCTCTATGAAAAACTGAACCGCCTTGTAGTGGCGACGAGCCTCGTGGTATTTGATCTGGGCCGCCTGTAATTCGGGCGATGCAGCCAAAAGCGACAGATCCTCTAAACAACTGTCGAGCTTGGTTAACACCAAACTCCTTATCCGCTCTCGCGGCTCTAAGGACGAGGTAAAACCCAGTTGACCCATCCACATCAGGCCACCAAGCAGCGTAGCCATAACCAGCAGCACTATTCTTTTCACGCTGCAAAATTGATTCAATTGGTCGCTTGAAAGGGTAACCGCATTTTACCTTACTGTTATTAGATCATTAACAAGGCTCCCGACCCGCAATATCAGCCAATTCCATCACCACCGCACAACAGGTGAATCAAACAACCGGCAAAAAAAAACCGAGCTGCCATGAGCTCGGTTTTCGCAAGTACGTTTGGTGGGGTTTATAGGGGTGAGCCGTCTTTTTTCAACTCAACCACGGGATAACCCAATTTTTGCAAACCAGGTAGAACCGACTTTTTATCGCCTACCACCACAATAACCATTTTGTCTTTAATCAGCTTCTTGGCCAAGGCATCGACCTCTGTTTTGCTGATGGTGCGCAAGATCTCGCTTTGTTTAACGGTGTAATCAAGCGGTAGATTGTAGTCTACTATTCGGCTGATGAAACCGGCCTTTTGGCGAGGGGTTTCATAATTGCGCGCATCTTGCTGGCCAATTGAGCTCTTTACAAAAGTCAATTCTTCGGAGCTGATGCCCGCGTTGCGATACCCGTTGATCTCTTTCATGAATTCAACAACGGCGCTGTCGGTAGCATTGCCTTTCACACCCGCACTGGCCGTGAATAATCCGTTGTACTTATTTCCACTAAACCCGCTTCTAGCGCCATAGGTCCAGCCCTTGTTCTCGCGAAGGTTCAGGTTGATACGGCTGCTGAATGCACCTCCCAATGGGAAGTTCATCAAAAAGCTGCGGTAGTAATCGCCCAAACCGTCGTATTTGATCGATGGGAATCCGATGCGAATCTCCGACTGCGGCGCATTTTCTTTATCGACAAAATAAATCGTGGTCTCCTTGATTTCAGGATAGGTCTTGTCTTCTGTCAAGGTAGTTTTCTCGCCTTTCCACGATTTTAGTGGAGCCAGTTTAGCAAGAATGGCATCTTTTTTGATGTCGCCAACTACCACTAGATTACCGCCATCGGGAGATAGCGATTTTTTGTAGAAGGCTTTGATGTCGTCGAGGGTGATAGACTTCACACTTTCTTCGGTTCCGATAGAAGGAATTCCGGCCACATTCTCGCTGCCGAACAACAATTTGGCATATACGGCATTGGCGATGGCCGTAGCAGAGGTCGCCTGATTGCTAATAGCCTGTAACTGCTGGTTTTTAAGACGATCAAATTCCTCTTGGGCAAATTTGGGTTTGAATAATTTCTCCTGAGCCAACACCAACGTGCGGTCTAGGTTTTTAACCAAACATTCGATGGATAGGTTTAAGTTATCGCCATCGGCAGAAATAGACACTCGGCTGCCCAATTTGTCGAGCTCGCTGCTCAATTGCTCAGAGGTGTAGTTCTCAGTAGATTCATTCAGCAAGCTAGACATCAGCGATGCAATACCGGCCTTAGATAGGTTATCCGATTCCAAGCGTCGTCCGCCGGGAATGCTGAGGAAGATTGAAACGGTGGGCACCTCATCAGAAACCGTTCCGGCAACGGTTATTCCATTGCTCCATTTTTCGGTCCAAATTTCAGGAACCTTTACCACTGGATTCGGTCCGGCAGCGGGGCGTTTTGAACGATCGAAGTTGTCTGTAGCTTTGGCATATTTCAATCCGGCATATTCATTTTTACCGGGTTTGTAGCCGGCCTCCGATACTTTGAAATTATCAGCGGCTGCAATGAGGTCAGCTTTTCCTTTTGGCACCACGCTCAAGATAACCGCGTTTTTGCCCTTGATATATTGATTGTAAACGCGAATCACATCGGCTTTGGTAACCGCCAAGTACCGCTTCAATTCCTCAGAGGTTCTTCCAGGGTTTCCGTAGAAAGTTTGGTTTGATGCCAAAGAGCTCACTTTACCGGCAACTGAAGTGAAACGGTTAATAAAGTTTGCTTCGGTCGATTGGGTAAAACGCTTGATATCCTCATCGCTGGGTCCGTTTTTTTCGAACTCAAGCAGTCCTTCGCGGATGATCTTCTCGATGTCAGAAAGCTTTGAACCGGGTGATGCCAGAGCAACTAAGGTAAATTCGCCTGCCAATTCGGATGTACCGTCGCTGGCGTAGGCTTGCAGTGCTTTCTGGGTTTTAACCAAGTTTTTGTAGAGAATGGAGTATTTACCGCCACCGATGATATCGGCCAAGCAATCTAAAGCAGCTTCATCGGGGTGACCCTGAGGTACACCTGGAAAAGCCATTTGGATCATGGGGAGTTTTACGTTGTCTTCGTAGTGTACGTAGCGATCGCTGGGCAATACGGGAGCAGGAAGTTTCATGGCCTTCACTTCAGGGCCTTTTGGAATGCTTCCGAAGTATTTCTCGGCTAATTTTACTACTTCGGCAGTGGTTACATCGCCTCCAACGGTAAGGGTGGCGTTGTTGGGACCGTACCAGCGAAGAAAAAAGTTCTTCAAGTCGTTTACATCCACGCGATTGAGATCCTCGATATACCCTATGGTGAGCCATGAATACGGGTGACCGTAAGGATAAAGGGTTTTACTTAGGTATTCGCTGGCCAGACCATATGGGCGATTGTCGTAGTTCTGACCGCGTTCGTTTTTCACCGTTTCGCGCTGGTTCTCAAATTTAACTTGAGTAACTGCGTCGAGTAGGAAACCCATGCGGTCTGCTTCCAACCACAGGGCAGTTTCCAGCTGGTTGGCAGGAAGGGTTTCAAAATAATTGGTTCTATCGCGGTTGGTTGTACCGTTAAGGGTACCACCCGACTCAGATACTATTTTGAAATGTTCGTCGTCGGCCACGTGGTCGGATCCTTGGAACATCATATGTTCGAAGAAATGCGCAAATCCTGATTTGCCAATTTCTTCACGGGCTGAGCCCACGTGGTAGGTTACATCCACGTGCACAATGGGGTCGGAGTGGTCTTCGTGCACCACCACCGTAAGCCCGTTGGGCAACACATATTTTTCATAGGGTATTGAGATACCTGTAGACGATTTGCCTACCTTCTCAATTAATTTGGCCTGAGAAAACGCCGCACCCCCCGAGGAGCATAGCAACAATGCCAGTAGCCAAGTTTGTTTGTTCATAAAGAGCTTATTTTTTGCCAAGTTTACTAAGCTTTTTGCTTGGCTGTTGACCGCTCATCCGCACAGCAGGAGTTGCCTTATCAAGGCAGAATCAGGTTAAAACGACTGTTTATCAAAACAAAAATCCCAAACTTTTCAGCTTGGGATTTATATAATGCAGATTCTTTTACTCGTTGAGTATTACTTCTGTTTGTTCTTGGCTTTGAGCTGTTGTATGAGCTCTTCGTCGCTCATGTAAAGCTGCTCTAACAGGGCCTTTGCATCTGCGCTGTAGGGGTGATTCGGAAAACGATTGATCAATTTATTGTACGCATCGCGGGCCTCCTCCTTGGCATTCAACTCGTTGTCGAGGATAAATGCTCGGGTAAAAATGATATCCCCCAAGCTGTCGTAAGTGTTATAACGGCTTTCAATCTGGTTGTACACCGTAACGGCCTCTGCAAATTTGCCCGCTGCTCGACAGGCATTGGCTTTGCACTTCATAACCTCAACACCCGATCCGCTGGTTAAGTACTTTGCCAAAAAAGCGTCGCAAGTTTTGATTTGCGCATTGGCCAAAAAAAGTATGCTATCGGGTGATGTCGATTTCACCAAAGCCTCGTTATTTTTCAGAATGAGGGCTAATTGCTCTGTCTCGGGTAAAGCAGCCGCATCAATTTCGGTTTGAGGACTCTCCTTTGTTGTGGCTTCTTGTTTGCAGGCGCCTACCAAACAGAATAGGGCAAAAATGGGGACAATTACTTTTTTCATCTTCTCTTGGCTTGAGGGAATTTCATTTTATACCTAACATCTACACGTCCTTTAGAAATTTCATTGAGTTTACCACTCAACAAAGAGCGTTTCATGGGGTTGATTTTGTCGGTAAACAACACGCCTTCGATGTGATCGTATTCGTGTTGAATCACGCGGGCCGCAAAACCGCTGAAGGTATCGGTATGCTCCACAAAATGCTCGTCAAAGTAGCGAATGGTAATGGTTGGTTTTCGTTTTACTTCCTCCCGTATGTCGGGAATGCTCAAACAACCCTCTGTAAATCCCCATTCCTCGCCTGTTTCCTCAAGCATTTGGGCGTTGATAAACACCTTTTTGAAATCGGCCAGTGATTTGTCGACCTGTCCGTTGGTTTCTTCATCGTCGTCTTCGTCATCCTCGGCAAAAGGAGAGCAATCGACTACAAACAAACGAATCGATTTGTTGATTTGAGGCGCGGCTAGACCCACCCCGTGCGCTTGATACATGGTTTCAAACATATCGGCGATCAGGGCTTTCAGTTCAGGATCTTCGGGTGAAATGTCTACGGCTTTTTTACGCAGCACCGGAGTTCCATATGCCACAATGGGATAAATCATGCTCAAAATTTTGCACAAAGGTACTCAAGAATGGGATGCTGTAAAGTGCGACCGATTTGGATTTACGGTCGAAAACACGTATATTGCTTTTAACCTCGTGTTATTATGACCGCCATTGCCACTCATCCCGCCTTTGTGAATCCGGAGATTGACGAACGAGAACACGCGTGTTTGCGCGAATTTCTCTTCGTTTATCAAATGTTTCAAGATGAACTGCAGCGGCTTACCAAGGAGCGACTTGCCCGCCTGCTCCGTATGAGCGATAAACCTGAACAATTGAGCGAGGAGCTTATTGACGCGGACAAACTCGCCTATGAAAACCATTTGGCCGATGCGATTTTGCACGGCGATTGGGCTCCTTTCATCGATTTGGTCATTCAACGCCATGAGCGTTGGAGCGGATTTGGCATGCAATTAAACACCTTTGAGAAGTTAAACGAGCAGCTGCTCGATCAACTCGAAGATCGATTGGTGATTTACTTCGACAATCACCTCGAGAAAGCGCTTCCGGCAATGAGAGGCATACGGATCTTTCAGCGCATTATCACCGATCAGCTCTACGCCTATCAGAGACACAAAGAACGCATAGCCGCCATCAAACGATCGGGGCAAGCCGCGCAGCGAATGGCCAATCCGTTGGAATGGGTTCAACAAACCGCCAACTGGTTTCAAGCTCCGTTGTACCGCATTCAAGAGCAACTGCATCAACTTCAAGAAAAAGAGGATACCGTTGAGCCCGAGGTCATGACCAAACAAATCATAAACGAAGTTTCCGACCTCAGCACCTGGGTTGACCATCAAGTGCTATTCGCTCAATTGGGGCAGCTGAGTTCTCGAACGAAGGTCAATCTCAATGAATTGATGCGCGAGGTGATTCAGCAGGTAAGCGCCGAAGGGTATCCCCTATCAAAATCGATGCAAATCCAGGCTATGCCAACAGCCATCGATATCTATCCAGCAGAACTGGGACTGATGTTCAGGTTGCTGATTAAAAACATGATTCAAAATCGAGATCCACACAAAACCTTTGAAGCAAGTATGCAGTCTGCACGGATCGCTGGGGGTTGGCAGGTAGAATTGCGCGACGCCAGCACCATCGTCGCGTCCCAGTGGTACTCGATGCTCAATAAGTTTTTCCTCGATCAGGAGGAACACCGCCCCGAGCTTATTGCTCAGGGTTTTCCATTGATGAAAAAAATTATGCAGCTGCATCAGGGTAAGGTGCGTATTGAACCGCTGCCCTATTCCGGATTTTTGTTTTCCATCACCATCCCCGACCCCCGCTAAAACATACCATGTCCGCGTGCTTGCAAATAACCTTGCAGGAGCAGCACAGCGCTGATGACATCGGTATTGCCTTTCTGCTGGCGCTGCTTTTTAGATACCCCAAGCTGATGCAGCGTCTGGGAAGCTTGTTTGGAAGTAAATCGCTCGTCGATACGAACCACCTTGACCCCTGAGAATCTTTTTTCAAGGGCTTGTTGGAGCAGATCGATGTTTTGGTTGATCTCCATCGGGGTTCCGTCCATGTACATCGGCTTACCCAAAACAATGACCTCAACCGGATACTGCCCCATATACCCATCCAAAAAACCCATCAGCTGATCCGATTCAATCCATCTCAATGCCCCAGCAACCAGCTGCAATTCATCGGTTACGGCAATGCCCGTTCGTTTCAATCCAAAGTCCAATGCCACCGCTCTCATCTTGCAAAGATAGTGCTCCCTTGGGTTCGTTTAGACCCAACCACCCTTGAAGGAAGTCATGTTGTTGAATAAAAACGTCGCAATGCAATAAATACGTTGTGTAGTAGAGGTAAAACTACTGCAAATGAAAACGACCGGCCATAGTAACAAAACAGCTGTCACCCGTACCGCCATCACTCGGGCTGGTTCGTCTTGTAGTCAATCCATTACTGACCATTCGGAAAACCCTTACCATTGGGCTCACCCGTCGATTGAGTTAATGCTCATTGGCGAGGGCATGCCTCTTGTTTTCATTGGTTTACCAAGCGATAGAACCCACAGTCCCATCAAAACCATCGCGGGTCTCTTGGATATTCCCCAAACTACCTACAACAAAAAGCTCAACAAACTATCGAAGCTCAACCGGCACGAAACTGAATTGATTGAGCTAATCTGCGAAATCCTAGCTTACGACTTCTGGGCAATCAACCGTGAGGTGCGCACGTTTCAAAGATGGCTTCACAAAACAAATATGGCATAAGTAGGTGCAACACCCTTGAGTTTCTTGGATACGGTCACTGGCATTGTGGAAGTAAGGCGTTGCTTAGACCAGTTGGAGCACGGCAACTCGGCCTGATGCGTTTATTTAGGTTTGAGCGAGTAAAATACATCAAACAAACCTCA
>DASUEB010000094.1:0-19136 GCA_036275295.1 Luteibaculaceae bacterium
TCTGCATTAGGATATTTAACACCCAAAGAGTTCCTATTGAAATATGGAAAACTCGAAAAAGAGTTTCCCACATTTCAACAGGACGACGGCGAATGCTGGAAATCTTTAGTTTTGAGTGTAGCTATGTGAGGGGAGCTTACATGTTGAGGGTGTTAAATTTTGATAAATAGATGAGATAGTTTGATTATTGTGAGTCGAATTAAGGGATTCTATGAAATTCCCTTTAACTTTACCAGCATTAAAGTAATGTGTATGATGCGTTCAAAATTTGCCTGGATAGCCATTTTTGTTTTGTTTTTAGCGCTGGGTTGTGAGAAGACGGCCAGACCATTAAGCAGTTTGGGGTCGAATGGCAAAACCGTGGGTGAAGCGTCCAACGACTTACTTAGTGCCAAGCGGTTTACTCGATTGGTAATTGAAATCGACTACATGCCAGGCATGCGGCCCACCACCGAAGCTGTCAATAATCTAAAAGAGATGTTGCTTCAAAGGGTAAACAAACCAGATGGTATTGACTTCTCAATGAACGAGATTCCTTCTGGCAATCGCGAAGTATATACACTGGATCAAATCAAAGACATAGAGCTGGCCAATCGGGGGCAGTTTAACTCCGGAAGTACAATAGGGGCCTATTTTTTATTTCTTGATGGGGAATTTGAGTCCAGCAACACGCTTGGGATAGCCTACCGAAATACCTCCATGTGTATTTTTCAAGACGTTATACTAAACAATTCGGGTGGGCTGCTTCAACCTAGCACCCCTACTCTGGAAACTGTGGTTTTAAATCACGAGTTTGGCCATATAATGGGTTTGGTGGCGATAGGCAGCCCGATGCAAAGGCCTCACCGCGATACACCCAACGGGGCGCATTGTGTCAACGAAAACTGTTTAATGTATTTTCAGGTCGAAACAACTGATTTTATCGGAAATTTAGTAAACAGACCCGTCCCTGGCTTTGATCAAGATTGTATCAACGATTTACGCGCCAACGGAGGAAAGTAAGGTGCCGTTTTTAGTTCGCTTCAGTACATCCCTATCCCAGAAGTCAGGCTGCTCGAGCAAGAGCAAGTTGCCTTGTTCGTTAGTTTGATTTGCTCCGGTGTTTCTTCGTAAGATGCTTCATATCACGAGCCGACGGCTCCTTTTTTCCTCTTTACTAGAAAGAAATCCATGTAGTGCGAGGTTGTTAAGGATGAACCAGCATCTACATAAATCAGAATTCAAGAGTTAAGCGGCTAATTGACGCATCAACATACGCTCAGTGATGGGTAGGAGGCTGTAGCGAACCGGGAAAGTTCCGGTAACGTGCACGTGAAAAACGGCAGGATTGGGTAAATCCAGGTACTTTTGAATCAATTTTTGTTTAATAGAATGAGGGTGATTAGACACGCTTATGGCTTCCGTTTGCAGCAAACGCGAGGATATAGCGATGAATTTATCATTGGCCATTTGAATACTTTTGATTTGGTAGCGATAAACAAATCCCCTCTTTCCGTTGCATTCCAGCAGGTAATACCCTTCGCTTTTGTAGAGAGGCAATAGACCAATGGGTTCAATCTGGATTTTCTTCTCAATGCGCTCGTACCGTTCTTTGCCTAATTCTAGGGTGTCTTGCATTTCGGGCAGTGCGTAATCCACGAGCTCCTTAACCACCTCGAGGCCTCGCTCTGATGGGTTTTCTTGTTCAAAGGTAATTTGCTGTTTTTCCCAATCGATGCCCTTTATGATTCGCGGCCCACTGGAATCAATGCCGATCTTATTATCTTTGAGAGCTGTCAAGGCTCTGTAATGTTCAACCAATTGCCCCAGATGGGGATAAAGGGCATTGTGTTCAAAACGAACCTTGGTTTTATGTAAGAAACCCAGTAGAATGTATTTCTTATATTCGAAATCTTGAATGCCTTCTACTAACCAATTTTTACTCAACATAGCGAACAACTTGATGTCTAAATTTACTAAATCCTGTAATCATAGTCAAGTATATTCTATAAAATCACCCTATTAAACGATGATGAACAAAAGAATGAAATCGGGTAACTACGATCCCGGATTAGGAGCCAGACTAGAGGGGGTAAATAACCGAATCATCGACAAAGAAGGCCGATTTAATATTTCTCGTCAGGGACAGGAGTTTTCTCTTCGAGATGTTTTTCAGCACCTGATTAATATTTCTTGGCCTCTGTTTCTGGTTTACATTTTAGGCGCTTTTTTTATCCTGAATTCTATCTTCGCCATCATATATGTTTGGGTGGGTATTGAAGGACTCCAAGGTGCGTCGCTGGGATCGTTTTGGCACGAATTTAAACAGGCCTTTTTCTTCAGCATACAGACCAGTGCCACGGTTGGCTATGGGTTCATGGCACCTACCAACGACAGCACCAACATCATTTCGTCCATAGAAACCATTCTAGGTTTGTTGTCGTTTTCCATCGCCACCGGTTTGTTTTATGGAAGATTTTCTCGACCTAAATCTGCAATTATATACAGTGATAACGCGCTGATCGCTCCGTTCAAAGAAGGGTATGCATGGGAGTTTAAAATTGTAAATAGACGATCAGATACCCTGATGGATGTAGAGGCGCGAACGGTACTTACTTTTCTGGAGCAAACCCCAGAGGGCAATCACACGCGCAAGTACCTCCAATTACCCTTGCAAATTAGCCAGGTAGCCTTCATGCCGTTAACATGGACGTTGGTTCACGAAATTGGCGCTGAAAGTCCATTGGCAGGCTTCTCAAAGGAATATTTGGAACAAATTAACGCAGAGGTGTTGATCCAAATCAAAGCGTTCGACGAGACCTACAATCAAACCATTTACTCGAGATATTCTTATCCAGCTCGCGAGTGGATTTGGGGTGCGAAATTCAAACCCAGTTTTGTGAATGATCCCAACGGAGCAACGATTGTTTCGGTAGATAAAATTTCGGAGTACGAGCCACTGACCGACACAAAATCCGTATTATTGCGCTAGATATCGTCCGATACGGTCGGCTTCTGATATCAGACCACCCAGTGGTCGCCCACATAGTTCTTTTGGGAAACTTAACAGTTGAACTTCATTGGAGCTTAGCTCAGGAAGCAATGGCGGGCCTCATTTCTTCGGAAATTGGTTCTAAACCACGGAGGATTACAAAGCTATTCTGGCTCTTCCAACCCTTTTTTTATGAAGTTTCCTCAAACACTCGCTATGTGGGTTTTTTTCTTTTTTCTTTGCCTCTAAATTGATCCTATGAGTAAGCTCCCCGTGATGGAACATTTTTACACCATTCAAGGTGAGGGCATCTACACGGGGCATGCAGCCTACTTTATTCGATTAGCCGGTTGCGACGTGGGTTGTCACTGGTGCGATGTGAAGGAGAGTTGGAATGCCGACGAACACCGGCAATATGAAATAGACGAAATGGTTAGTTGGGTTGCACAATCGCCAGCTCCCATGGTGGTTATTACAGGCGGCGAGCCCCTTATGCACCCTCTCGATGAACTGACTCGGGCCATCCGGGCATTGGGTAAAAGAACCCACCTAGAAACCTCAGCTGCTTATCCCATTTCCGGCACATGGGATTGGGTTTGTGTTTCGCCCAAGAAATTTAAGGCACCTAGACCTGAGGTACTACTCCTTGCCAATGAACTCAAAGTGGTAATCAATCACCCGTCTGATTTTGAATTTGCCCAACATCACGCTCAAGGAGTAAATCCACAGTGTAAATTGCTCTTGCAGGCCGAATGGTCGAAGGAGTCGGTTCATTTGCCCAAGATCATTGACTTTTGCAAGACCAATCCCCAGTTTACCATTTCGCTTCAAACGCATAAGTACCTCAATATTCCCTGATTTTTTCCGTTCTTGCGGATATGAAACTACGGTTACTATCCCTTTGCTTGCTTTTGCATATTGTGGTGCTGGGTCAAGGCCCTCGCGGCTCAGCGAATGAAAAAGCCATGAAGCAGTTTAATGTCGCGCTGGAGTTCTACAAAATGCGGGCCAATGAAAAAGCCTCGGCTGCCCTTGAGAAAGCCATTGCTGCCGATGATCAGTTTTTAGACGCTTACATGTTTCTGGGCCAAATCGCAACGGAGACGGGCAATGTGAATAAGGCAATCGAGTCATACGAACGGGTGATTGATATCGACGATAGTTTTTCCGTTAAAGTATATTTTTACCTGAGTGGTCTGTATTTCAGTACTCAACAGTACGGCCAGGCCCTCTCGGCGGTGCAAACCTTTCTAAAGCGCACGCCCGCCAATCATCCCCAGCGGACAGAGGCCGAGCGAATAGAGGCCAATAGCACCTTTGCATTGGAAAGTGTCAACAATCCGAAGCCCTTTAATCCTGTTAACCTTGGGCCGGCCATTAATACCGAAATGGGCGAATATTACGCTGCTTTAACAGCGGATGACAGTGTTCTGTATTTCACCCGAAGAGTTCGTGACCCCAAGAATCAACAGGGATTTCAGGAGGACTTTTACGTCTCTAAACGAGGACGGGATGGTTGGATGTTGAGTGCCAATGTAGGATCGCCCATCAATACAGTAGAGCACAATGAGGGAGCCCCTACCATATCGGCCGATGGAAGAACGATGGTTTATGTGGTTTGCGAGTATTTCGACAGCTATGGAGCAGAGCGAACCGGTTACGGCAGCTGCGATCTTTTTATTTCAAACAAAATAGGCGACCGTTGGCAAAAACCCAAGAATCTGGGCCCCAATGTCAATACCAGTGCGTGGGAAACGCAACCCTCTCTCTCAAGCGATGGCAAAATGCTGTACTTCATAAGAGGCTTTCGGGAGCGGTCGCGCCAGATCACCGGTCAAGATATTTGGTACACCCAACAAGATAAATACGGTACTTGGTCAGTCGCGCAAAAAGCGCCAGGCTTGGTTAATACAAAGGGCCAGGAATCCTCTGTTCTGCTTCATCCCGATGGAAGAACCCTTTACTTTTCATCCGACGGTCACCCGGGTTTTGGTGGTGAAGATGTTTTTGTATCTCGATGGGAGAATGGTGCTTGGGCCAAGCCCACTAACTTGGGATACCCCATTAACACAGCCAACGACGAGAATTCACTCACGGTAAACGCAAATGGAGCGAAAGCCTATTTTGCCAGCGATAGACCCGGGGGCTATGGCGGTTTGGATTTGTATGAGTTTGATTTGCCCGAGGATGTCAAACCTCAAATGGTGAGCTGGATCAAAGGCACGGTGATTGATGAATCGACCAAAAATAGGCTGTTTGCACGATTTGAAATGATCGATCTTCAATCGGGAGAAACCGTGCTAAGAAGCAACTCAGATGAAGTTACGGGTGAATTTTTGATCACCTTAACAGCGAATCGCAACTACGCCCTCAATGTGGCTAAGGAAGGGTATTTGTTTTACTCAGAAAATTTCAAGCTGGATAAGCAAAGCCTGTTGAATGAACCCAAAACCATGTTAATCGCTTTACAGCCCATCAAAAAAGGGGAGAGGGTGGTACTTAAAAACGTGTTTTTTGACACGGATAAATTCGATCTCAAAGCAGAGTCAACTGTAGAGCTGGATAAATTACACGACTTCTTGCAGCAGAACCCCAGCCTGCGTATTGAGCTTTCTGGGCATACCGACGATCAAGGTGATGACGCTTACAACCAAAAGCTCTCTGAACAACGGGCCAATGCGGTAAAAGCCTATTTGGTGGAAAAGGGTATTTCAACCGATCGGCTGACGGCAGTGGGTTATGGTGAAACCCAGCCTGTAGATGACAACGCCACTCCCTCGGGTAGATCTAACAACCGCCGAACCGAGTTCAAAATTCTTTAAATCCCAAATTGGGCGGGATAAATAAACGATTTCAATTGGCCGGTATCCTTGCTAATTTCTATCCAGCGATTGGCGGGGAAGGTGATTTTGACGACACTGCATGTCGGCATATTTCCTATAAACGCTCCGCACAGGTATTCTGCAAAATCGGTAATGCCTGGATTGTGGCAAATGATTCCCACCGACTGCAACACATCTGGGGTTTGATTTACCCATTTGAGCAGGGTAGGTACGGAGGGCAAGTATAAATGATCGCTACATTGGATCTCGAATCGGGTAGGTGCCAGTCCATTTATTCCGTTTGCGGTAAGTAAGGCCCTTTTTGCAGTGCTGCTGTAGAGTTGGTCGCACCAATCGGGATCTCCTTTGAGGGCGCTTGCTATAACCGGAATTTGCCTCAAACCCCTGTGGTTGAGATTCCTGTCGAAGTCTTTTTCATTTGCCTGTGTCCAATCTGACTTGGCATGCCGTATGAGGTAAACTATTTTCACATCTAAAGATAATTATTTGTGGCATGGTGATTGTAAAGGTTAGGTAAAATCAAATAAATTTGTACACCAAAAAACAAAACTCAAAAGAGATGAACAGAATCAAAAACCTATTCCTAGTTGGTGCGGTAGCCCTTACAGGAATTACCTTCACTGCGTGTGAGAAAGATGAAAATGACGAACAAAAGAATCCGAGTATTGCGCTAATTAAACCGGACTCTAAAACAATTACGGTTACCACTGATTCAGTTGTAAGTGTGGAGGTTTTGGCCGCAGCCGCTGACGCTCGCCTTTCTTCTTTCAGCGTTCAGTTCTCTACTAGCGGTGGTCTTTTTAGCAACTACGATAACGCTTTCTCAGGAAACAGAAGCGATACAACCCTAAACGGCGCTAACTTCACTTACAGAGCCAATTTACCTACTCTTAGCGGAGATGGCGTGATTGTTTACCGTTTTATCACTACGGATAAAGACGGAAAGTCAAGCTCAATCGACCTCACGATAAACGTTCAACAAGGCGAAGGCGAGTCGATTTCTTTCTACAGTGCTCGTTTATTGGGTGACCAAGACGGTTCTACAGGTAGTTTCTTCGGATCAAGCAACGGAATGGTTTACCGTATAGCTGAGGCTAAAGCCAACTCTTCTTTGGTAGACATGTTGTATTTCTTCGGAAGCTCAAACGCAGCCACTATTGCTTCACCTGCTGACAACGATGCTGGCACTGTCTACAACGGTTCAACCTCAGGCTTGCAAACTTGGAGCACCAGAAACGCCACTTTGTTCGATCGCACCTTTCTAACACCTGGTCAATTTAACCAAATAAACGACCAGACGCTCCTTGTAAGTCTTTACGGTGTTGATGGTAACCAATCAAAGGTGAATCAACTCGCCGTTGATCAGGTTATTAAGTTTCGTACAGTTGCGGGTAAAAGAGGTTTTGCTCTTATTAAGCAAATCACCAATAACGGATCTTCCGCCGACGGTATCACTATTGACGTGAAGGTAGAGAAGTAATTTAATTTTCACCTCTAATGCAAAAGGGCGGTTTCACTTCGAAGCCGCCCTTTTTTATTTTTCGATTGAATGCACCAAAAACCTCGCCACACCGTCTTCGCCAAATGAATTACTGCGCCGGTGGTTTTAGATTACCATGTGCTCATCTTGCAACTGCTTCCTAAATACAATCTTGCCGTCGAATACATCCAACACGATAGGTTCTTGTTGATTTACACTTCCGGCAATCAACTGCTTACTGAGTTCATTTAAGACCTGCTTCTGGATAACCCGCTTAATAGGTCGGGCGCCAAACTGTGGGTCAAACCCAGTATCGGTGAGCCATTTTAGGCCTTCAACCGACAAGTGGAGCTGGATGTTCTTTTCCTTTAGTCGCTCGCAAACTTGTTTGAGTTGAATCTTTACAATTTCTTCGACCATGCCTTTGCCTAATGGGTTGAACATGACAATTTCGTCAATGCGGTTTAAGAATTCGGGGCGAAGGCTTTGTTTTAGCAATTCAAAAACTTGCGATTTGGTTCTTTCCCATGTCTCCTCCTGATCCCAATCACCAGACGTGGTCAAACCTTCCTGTATCAATCCAGAACCCAAGTTACTGGTCATAATGATCAGCGTGTTCTTGAAGTTTACTACGCGGCCCTTATTGTCGGTCAATCGACCGTCGTCAAGCACTTGCAGCAGGATGTTGAATACATCCGGGTGAGCCTTTTCAATTTCGTCAAGTAATACCACGCTGTAGGGTTTGCGCCTCACTGCCTCGGTGAGTTGACCGCTTTCGTCGTACCCTACATAACCCGGAGGTGCCCCTACCAATCGACTTACGCTGTGCCGCTCTTGATACTCACTCATGTCAATGCGAGTCATGGCGTTCTCGTCGTTGAAAAGATATTCGCTCAATGCTTTGGCGAGTTCGGTTTTTCCCACACCGGTTGTACCTAAAAAAAGAAAGGAGCCAATGGGTCTTTTTTCATCACCTAATCCGCTTCGGTTGCGCCTTACCGCGTCAGAAACAGCCTCGAGGGCAGAGGGTTGGCCCACAACACGTTTGCTCAAATTATCCTCCAGATTAAGCAGTTTTTCTTTATCGGTTTCGAGCATTCTTTTCAAGGGAATCCCGGTCCATTTCGAAACAACGTCGGCTATTTCTTCGGCATCGACCTCCTCCTTGATTAATTTTTCAGACGCATGGTTTGCTTTGAGCTGAATCTTCAACTCCTGCAACCGCGCCTCTGCTTGCTTGATCTTTCCGTATCTCAGTTCGGCAACCAGGCCATAGTTACCCTCCCGCTCAGCTAGCTCGGCTTGATTTTTGAGTTGCTCAATTTCCTCTTTCAGCTTTTGCACGTTCTCTATGGCATTTTTCTCGTTTTGCCACCTGCTGAACAGATGATTGCGCGATTCGTTGAGCTCTGCTAATTCATTGGCGAGCTGGTTGAGTTTGTCGGCGTCGTTTTCGCGTTTTATAGCCTCCCGTTCGATTTCGATTTGAAGGATTTTTCGATCTACTTCATCCAACTCCTCGGGTTTTGAGTTCATTTCCATCCGAAGTTTAGAGGCCGCCTCATCAATGAGGTCCAAGGCTTTATCTGGTAAAAAGCGATCTGTTATATATCGGGTTGATAACTCAACAGCGGCAATAATGGCCTCGTCTTTGATCAATACCTTGTGGTGATTTTCATAACGGTCCTTAATACCTCTGAGGATAGAAATGGCCGCGTCTCGGTCTGGTTCCTCAATCATTACTTTTTGAAATCGACGCTCTAAAGCTTTGTCCTTTTCAAAATACTTTTGGTATTCGTTTAAGGTTGTCGCCCCAATGCTGCGCAAATCGCCACGGGCCAGAGCGGGTTTCAAGATGTTGGCGGCATCCATGGCTCCCTCGCCACCGCCTGCGCCCACTAGCGTATGAATCTCATCAATGAATAAGATGATTTCTCCGTCAGATTGCGTTACTTCTTTTACCACGGCCTTTAAACGTTCCTCAAATTCCCCTTTGTACTTGGCACCTGCTATCAAAGCACCCATGTCGAGCGAGTATATTTGTTTACTGGTGAGGTTCTCAGGCACGTCGCCTTGCACAATCCGGTGGGCAATGCCTTCTGCGATAGCGGTTTTACCTACTCCGGGTTCACCAATGAGGATGGGGTTGTTTTTCGTTCTTCGCGTAAGAATTTGCAGTACCCTCCTGATCTCGTCGTCGCGGCCTATTACCGGATCTAATTTGCCAGCTTTGGCTCGTTCATTGAGGTGAATGGCGTATTTGGAAAGGGCTTGAAAAGTTTCCTCGTGCGATGCCGATTTGACCTGATCTCCTTTGCGCATTTCAACAATGGCCTGCTCCAATTCTTTCCGATTTACCCCTGCATCTTTGAGGAATTGCGATACCTGTTCGCCGTTGTCCATCAGCGAGAGCAGCAAGTGCTCCAGCGATACAAATTCGTCACCCAGATTAGCAAGGTATTGAGTAGCCTTCAGAATCACCCGAGCCGTGCTCTGCGAAAAATTGACGTCCCCACCCGTGGTTTTGGGTAGTTTTCCAAGTTGTAAGTCAATGATTTTGTTTAGGTTATTGACGTTTACCTGTAGCTTTTTCAGCAGGTACGGAACCACGTGTTGGTCAACTTCCAAGAGGGCCTTCAGCAGGTGTGTGGGCTCTACCGCAGGATGGTCATTGGTTACGGCGTTAGCTTGCGCCTGTTGTATGGCCTGCTGCGATTTTATGGTGTATTTCTCGAAATTCATTTGATCGTGTTTTGCTTGCAGGTAAGCAATTATTTGACCAAGGGGTAAAGCAGTTCTCTACGCTGTCATTGTGACATGGAATCACCACAATATCGCGTCAATTTGTCTTTTCTTTAACCTTCCATAGGTTATATTGTCGGAACAAGTCGATTACCTGAGGAAACCCAGCTTTCCGTGAAAAGATTTTCTCCCTCAACTCTGTGTTGTCGAACAAAAATCGCTCAGCCATTTTCATAAAGTTGCCTTCGGTGATTTCCAAGACCTCTTTCTCCAATTTAAGGAGATACCTGTTCTCTGGAATTTCAGCTCCCAAATAGGTGAAGGCAAATAAGTTGTAGTGCCCATTGGCAACCTTCTCAAACAAACGCTCTTTGCCTTTATACGTGACTTTTTCGAAGAGCATGATATTGAGATGTACTTCTTTGATTTCGTCCAAGCCAATTCGTTGAACTCTCTCCAAGGTGTCGCTCTCGGGGATGATTCGCACGGCTCCTTTGAACTGTTGTGTGAGTTTGATCTTACCCAGCAAAGTGTCGCCGTAGCTGTTGATGATGTAGCCATTGATGTAGTCCCGCCTCGGGGGACTTTTTCGCTGCGCCTGACCTGAAAGCGACCAAAATAGGCACAACAGAGATATGAGGATTATGTGTCTAACCACCGCTTAATGGAGTGAAGATGATGCGTTTTATTTGCTTGATTAAAGATTCCATTTTCCGTTAACTCGTCGATACGGCATTGGCCGGAACAATGAATAATTTTACCCGGTTCCCGGATGATTCCCACGTGCGTTACCCGTCCTTGTTCATTGCTGAAAAACGCCAAATCTCCTTTTTTATGGTCTGAAAACGAGATGTTATTCTCGAAAAACTGTTCTTGTTGCCATGCATCTCTCGGAATCCAAACGTTTTGGGTTCTAAGCACCACTTGCGAAAACCCTGAGCAATCGATGCCAAAATGGGTTTTTCCACCCCACAAATAGGGTGAGCCCAGAAAAGATTGTGCCACCGTCTCCCATGATGCCGATGACGGCGAATGATTCATAATCTCAAATTGCCACTGACCCCATGAAAAGATAGGCTCAGCAGGAAATATGGATCCCATAGGAATGTGCATCAAGTGCCCTAGCGTCTGATTTACAACGGTATGAAGGTGTGAGTTGACAATTTCAACGGGATTGATTAGCGAGCCTTGCTGAAGCGGGGTGTGTAACTTTCTGTCGATCCAACCCACATACTCGTCTCGGATGGTTTTGATCTTCAACCATTTCTCGGTTTCTTCTATGACGGTATATTCCTCCCCGAAAAGCAGTTGATTGAGGAGCTCGCTCTTATCGCTGGGCTCTGCTTTTTGTGGGATTAAAGGAAATGCGCTAACTCCAATCATGCCGAAATTTAACCCATTACATGTTTATCTGCGCGCCTGCTGTGGCATAGTTATTCATATGCACCTGTGAACGTTTTTTGCGTTGCATTCGATAGATGACCAAACATACCAGAAAAACACCAAATGATGCGCTGGCAATACCACCTCCAACGGATCCGTTTACCAGCCACGAAATGCCGAATCCCGCCATGCTCGAAATAATGGCAAGACACAAACTCAAACGCAATAGGGCAGGGAAGGATTTGGCAAACAGAAACGCGGCCGACGGCGGTATGACAACCAATGCCACGACAACGATGCTTCCAACCAATTCAAAATGAATTACCGTGGAAAAAGCCGTTAAAAATGCAATCCCGTATTGCCAAAAGGCCACTGAAATCCCCATCGTTCGGGCATATTCGGGGTTGAATAATACCATGGGCAGTTCCTTACGGCCCCGGTAGCAAAAAACAGTGATTAATCCCAAAACCAATACGGCCATCCAAAGTCCGCGCGGTCCGATATCCAATCCACCCAGAAATAAATGGTGAAAGGGAACATAGGCCATTTCGCCAAACAAGACACAGTCTTGATCCAAGTCAATATTGAGCCAAGGCTGACTGATAAGCAAAACACCCAATGAGAACAGCACCGTGAAAACAACGCCCATTGCCGCATCGGCGTGTAACGTGCGCACTTGGCTCAGTTTTTCAATCAAAAGGGTTGCCAAAAATCCGCAGGCTGTAGCACCCACAATCATCACAGAACTGCTTTTGGTGGCCGTAATGAGATATCCAACTACCAAACCGGGTAGGATGGCGTGGGAGATGGCGTCTACAAGTAAGATTTGTTTTCTCAATAGCAGCAGGGACCCCAGAAGTGACGAGGATCCAGAGACAACAATGGCCGTCAGCAAAATAAATACGTAGCTAATCATAATGGGGGTATTTGTTTGGAATGTGGATCAGCCAGCGGTTGGTCGAGTAGGTTCATCAACACTTTTTCCTCCCGTGGACCGAGGAAGTGCTCCATCCATTCTGCTGAAAGGTGGACGTGGTTCGGATGCAATTGGAGGTGCTTGTTTAAATATAATTCCCACAACCGGTGCTTTCTAACTACCGACTCCGCACAAACCAGCCCTTGTTCTGAAAAATACCACGATTGTGAACGACGGACGATCCAACCTCTTAACTGCGCATAGCGGTTGAAATAACCCGCCAAAGTAATGGGATGCGCTAAGTATTCGGATCGACTGGATGGATGATAATTCCTTTCAATGTGAAGATATGCAGCCTTTAATTGATTCTCAGATGAGATTTGCCAACGTCTAATCGTTTTGAGTGACCATTTCTTTATCCACCCATTGGCAGGATTAACGAATAAACTGATGAGCACGATACTACCCAAAACCAGCACTACCACAGGTCCGGTGGGCATATGGGCGAATTTAGCCGAAATGTAACAACCGGCTAAAGCGCCAAACGCCCCTATGGATACAGCAATTGCAATCATACCCTTGAAGGTTGAACCCCACATACGAGCTGCGACCGATGGTAGGATAAGCATGGAGGATATTAAGATTGCCCCAACTGCCTGGACACCAATGGCCGCGGTAAGAATATAAGATCCCAAAAGCAATCTCGAAATGCGTTTAGAGGATATCCCAGCGGTTTGAGCGTAGACAGGGTCAAATAGATAAATTTTCACCTCTCGATAATGGTAAACAAAATGGCAAACCAGCAAAATACATACTACGGAGATGATTAAAACATGTTGCACTCCCAGCGACGCTGCTTTGCCGAATAAAAACTGATCCAGTCCGCTTTGATTGCCTGATTCAGCGTGCTGTAATGCGCTGAGAAATAGGGTTCCCAGGCCAAAAAAACCTCCCAACACAATGCCAATAGCAGCATCGCTGCTTAGTTTGCTGTTTTTTTGGAGGAAGTCGCTAAGCCAAGCCCCTATGGCACTTGATAAGGCAGCTCCAACGAGTAGAAAGGGGAGGTCTTTCGATTGACTAATCCAATACCCCAATACCAAACCGGGAAGTAGGGCGTGCGAAAGACCGTCGGTGAGCAGCGATTTTTTCTCCAGAAATGCGCTGGAACCCATCAAACCAGCTGTGGCTCCTAACACAGTACAACCCCAAAAGACAAGTAACAGCTGGGTATCCATCACAAACCGGGTTTGTTGGTTAGGGTTTGACTGATTTCGGACAGGAAGTTTTCATTGCTTCCGTAGGCTTTTCTGAGATTCTCATCGGTGAACACATCTTCTGTTTTACCCGCTGCGATTAGGTAGGTGTTCATAAACATCAACCAATCAAAGTTTTCACGAGCTGTCTGTAAATCGTGATGGACCACTAGAACAGATTTTCCTTCGTTTTTCAACTGGTGCAAAACAGACCATATTTTTGCTTCGCTGGAGGCGTCTACGCCGGCAAATGGCTCATCCAGGATATATAAATCAGCCGTCTTGCACAGTGCTCGTGCGAGAAACACACGCTGTTGCTGACCTCCGCTTAATTGACTGATTTGCTGCTTTCTAAATGAAGTCATCTCAACTTTTTCTAGACTATCATCAATCATTTGGTTGTCCTCAGACTTATTTTTTCTCCACGTACCTTGCCGTGCTTGATAACGGCCCATGGCTACAACCTCCTCAACGGTGATGGGGAAATTCCAGTCGACCGATTCTCGCTGTGGCACGTAACTCACGCGCGATTTGGCCTCCTCAATAAGCGAACCCAGCACCTGTATTGACCCCTGCTGGGGTTTGAGTAAACCCATGATTGCTTTTAACAGGGTGGTTTTGCCAGAGCCATTTGCCCCAATGATTCCCCCCAACACCCCATTGGGCATATCAAAGTGTATACTCCACAAAACGGGTTTACCTGAGTAACTCACCGAGAGGTCCCGGCATGACAAAACGGTATGCAAATTATTCATCTTTTGAGGTTTGTAAACCACGGTAAATGGCTGAAACATTGTGTCTGAAAACCGCGGAATAGGTGTCCATGTGTTTTGATTTTGATCCCAGCGCGTCGGAATAGAGGGTTTGTCCCAGTTGTATCGCGTGTCCCTTTCTTCGACAATCGTCGATTATGGCCTCAATACTCTGAGATGAGATAGAGGATTCTACGAAAAGCGTGGGAATTTGTCGGTCGATAATAAACTTGCTGAGTTGACTCACTTCATAAATACCGTACTCGCTTGTTGTGCTTATGCCTTGTAGGCTGCGCACCTCAATTTGGTAGCGCCTCGAGAAGTAGCTAAAAGCATCATGGGGCGTAATGAGCACCCTTTTTGGGGTGGGGATGGCCTTCATTTTTTCGGTCGCCCATTGATCGAGGTACAAACAGTTCTCAATGTATTTGTTCCTTTTAAGGGTGTCTCGGTATGCCGAGAAATGGTTGTGTTGAGCCAACAAACGATCCATTCCTTTGGTGCATTTTACCCACAGATGGGCGTCAAACCAAATATGCGGATCGGGGCTACCCAACGAATCCAGGTAGATAAGATCCTGCTTTGACAAAAGAGATCCCAGATCCCAAACGGTCTTTCGCTGCTTGAGCCCCTCTATTTTTTCACTCATCTTCCCCTCTAAATGAAGACCGTTACCCACAATCACATCTGCTTCTTCCAGCCATTCAACGTCTCGCAGGCTAATTTTGTAAAGGTGTGGATCGACGCCAGGTCCCATCAATACATGTATGCGAACCTGATCGGAGAGAAGATTTCTGACCAGATCGGCCACATAGCCCGTAGTGCAAACAAAGAGGGGCTTTCGTTGCTCCGGTTGCGATTGACAGGCGCTTAACATAGCGATCCATACGAATAAGGCCAGCTTGCTTACTGTTCGTCGGTACGAATCCATATGTGCGATGCGGTTTGTTGCGTGATGAAGAACGATTCGAGATGCTCCCGGCAAAGGGTTAGACTTCCATCAAAGGAATTTATATCGAGTATGTGCACAGAGACGCCGGGGTGTAGTTTACAGCGGTCCATGTAGCGTAGAAAGTCGGGTTCAGTTGAGACAAATCCGCTGATAATTAGGTTTTTGCCTTTTTCGGCGGCCGAGAGCAAGTCTTGTCGATTGGTGTTTATTTCACCCGACTCAGAGGGTATGGGGTCTCCGTGTGGATCGGTGCTGGGGTAGTGAAGATACTCATCCAACCTTCTTACCAATTCTGGATGTTCAATGTGCTCCAATTGCTCAGCGATCTCGTGGACCTCATCCCATTGAAAACCCAAATGGCGATGCAAAAACACCTCCCAAAGGCGGTGGCGTCTGATTACTTTCAAAGCTTCTACCTTGCCTTCTTCGCTGAGTGAAATCGACCGGTACGGCTCGTGAATTACCCAATTTTTATGGGCCAGTCGCTTGATCAATTCCGTCACTGACGACGGCTTGGTTCGCAGTTGATCGGCCAGGGTGCTGGTAGAGATACTCAGGTGCGGATTCCTGCTGAGGGCGTAGATGGCCTTTAAACAGTTTTCTTCGGCAATAAGCGGCATCCTTGAAGGTTAATTTTAGGTCAAATATAATTCATTTTTAGGGTAGCCTAAAAATTAAAGTTTGCTAATTGCAGCCTGCGGTTACAGGCCTTTTGTATTTTCGCTGCATGTACAACCTGATTCGCCCTATTCTGTTCGCTATGTCGCCAGAGCGGGCCCATCATTTTACGTTTGCCGCGTTGAAGGCAGCTTTTGCGATATCACCCATTCGATCTCTTTTTATCCGTTCCTTCGCCGTTAAGGATTCATCGTTAGAAAGGGTAGTGGCGGGCATTCGGTTCCCCAATCCAGTGGGTTTAGCCGCAGGTTTTGATAAGGACGCGCGCCTTTTTAACGAGTTTGGTGCGTTGGGTTTTGGATTCGTAGAGATCGGCACCTTAACACCACTGGGTCAGCCTGGAAATCCTCAGCCCAGACTGTTTCGCTTGCCCATAGATGGGGCGATCATCAATCGAATGGGTTTCAACAATGAAGGTTTGGCAAAGGCAATTCTCAGGCTGAAAAAGCGAAACCCTGGATTTGTATTGGGCGGTAATATTGGAAAAAATAAGGTTACTGAAAATGAAGATGCCTTATCGGACTACACCCAATGTTTTGAAGCACTTTTTCCATATGTCGACTATTTTGTTGTAAATGTTTCTTCCCCGAATACACCCAATCTGAGGGCTTTACAGGACAAGGAACCCCTTCAGAAATTATTGTCTGCATTGCAAAGCCTCAATCTCGCTAAGGCATCCACAAAACCTATTTTCCTCAAAATCGCGCCCGACCTCACGGATGAACAGCTCGACGATATTGTGGAAATTGTTGGCGCTACGGGAATTGCAGGAGTTATTGCGACCAACACGACCATTTCACGAGAAGGCCTGCAAACACCTGTAGCACAAGTGTCTGAGATGGGTATGGGCGGGCTAAGCGGTAAACCGCTCACGAAGAGAAGCACCGAGGTCATCAGGTATTTACACACCAAATCGAGTGGGTCATTTCCGATCATAGGGGTGGGTGGCATACATTCGGCGGCCGATGCCCTTGAAAAATTGCAGGCTGGTGCCAGTCTGATTCAGCTGTATACCGGCTTCATCTACAGGGGCCCCGCTTTGATCAAAGAAATAAATCAGGCTTTATTAAACGCTCAATGACATGACCGATCGAGTTTTTATAACCGAATGCCCCAGAGATGCAATGCAAGGTATTGCGGAGTGGATTCCAACCGAGAAAAAGGTAAACTATTTGAATAGTTTGTTGCAGGTTGGATTTGATGTATTGGATTTTGGGAGTTTTGTTTCACCTAAGGCTATACCACAAATGAGGGACACCGCCGAAGTGCTGGCTCAACTCGACACGCAATCGCCTACCAAGTTATTGGCCATAGTTGCCAACGAGAAAGGGGCGGAGCAAGCTTGTTCTTTCGATGAAATACGTTTTTTGGGGTATCCATTTTCGGTTTCTGAAACTTTCCAGCAGCGCAATACCCATGCCTCAATCGAAGAATCAATCGCTCGTTTGCTTCACATTCAAAATTTGGCGCAAAAAGCGGGTAAACAGGTGATGGTTTATTTCAGCATGGCCTTTGGAAATCCATACGGGGATGAGTATCATCCTGATATTGTCGCCCGATGGGTGGAACGGTTATCATCAGAGATGCCCTTGAGTCATATTGCCCTTTCAGACACTATTGGATCTGCTGACACGGCTGGTATTACCGAATTGTTTACAACTATCATACCTCAATTCCGTTCGATTCAGGTATCTGCTCACCTCCATGCCAGACCCGAACAGGTAAAAGCCAAGACGGAGGCAGCCTTTTTAGCGGGGTGCCGTCATTTCGACGGCGCGATCAAAGGTTTTGGCGGTTGCCCCATGGCAAAAGACGATTTGACAGGAAATATGGACACGGAATTGATGTTCGACTGGTTCGAAAAACAGGGTATTCAAAGTGGGATTCTCGCCGACAAATTGAACTATTCCTCCAATTTGGCTGTTCAAGTGTTTCCTTTTGCTTAAATTTTCACACATTTGTAACAATCCAATCATACCCGTGAAGTACACCGAAGAAGAAGTGGTTGCCTTACTGAGGCAAAAGAGCAAACGAGGTTTCGACTATTTGTACGAAAACTATTCGCGGGCTATCTATGGAGTGATTAGCGGTGTCATTCAAGACGAGGACGACGCCCAAGATCTACTGCAAGAAGTGTTCGTTAAAATTTGGAATAACTTCAGTCAATACGACGACTCCAAGGGACGATTGTATACTTGGATGCTCAATATTGCTCGAAATGCGTCGATCGACAAAACGAGAAGTAAGGAGTATAAGAAGGATGCAAAAAACCAAAGTTTAGATTACTCCGTTAATGCCATTAATAGCTCCAATAGTTCATCTATTTCTGTAGATCACATAGGGCTGGACAAATTAATAGATTCGTTAAAAGAGGAACATAAGGTGCTGGTCGAAATGATTTATCTGCAGGGTTACACGCAGGCCGAGGTAGCTGAAACGCTTAACATCCCACTCGGTACGGTTAAAACCCGGATCAGAAATGCAATCTTATCACTCAGAGAAAAAGTAGTAGAGCCGTGATCGCAAAAGACATCATAACATCAGGTTTGCTAGAAGCCTACGCTCTCGGAGTAACTTCGCCCGAAGAGACCGCATTGGTCCTGGAAGCACTGAAGAATCCGGAGGTAAGAAGAGAGCTAGAGGAAATAGAAGACGCCTTATGGCAACTGGCCAAACAGTCGGAAAAAGAAGTTCCCGCCAACGTTAAAATGCGCTTGGACGAAGATCTTTTCTCACAAACCGAGACAGACCACACGCCTGAAACCACCGTGGTTTCCATCAATCGCAACGAGTCCATTTCAATATGGAAAGTGGCGGCAGGCATCGCGCTGGCCATTTCACTGGGTTTAAACGTATTCCAGTACAGCAGCTCTCGTCAGCTGAGTGAGCAACTGGCTGAACTAACCAAAACGAACGACGTGCTTGCTGGTGAGGTAAAAGTGGTAAGGCAAGACCTCGATTTCTACGGCAAAATTTCTGACTTTTTCCAACGTGGAGAGATAAAATCATTCGAGTTGCAACCCATGCCCAACAAACAAGGCCGCGCCATGTTGTACTGCGACCTTAAAACGGGTAAAGTGGCGGTAAAACCAATGGGTCTTCCCGCTCTAGACAATCAGCATCAATACCAGTTGTGGGCATTAATTGACGGCAAACCCGTTGA
>DASUEB010000095.1:0-71181 GCA_036275295.1 Luteibaculaceae bacterium
CCATTTTTTTTCTTGCTTTAAAATTCACTTTATCTATATTTGCAACCCCAAGGAAAGGTGGGTGAGTGGCTGAAACCAACAGTTTGCTAAACTGTCGTACGGAGTAATCTGTACCGGGGGTTCGAATCCCCCCCTTTCCGCAGATCTATCGAAAACCCACTCGGCAACGCCGAGTGGGTTTTTTGTTTCCCGCCATTTCCGTGCATCGAAGATCACGGGAAAAGGCGGGAAACAAAAAACAAGAGCCGGCCGAGAGGACGGCTCGGGTTTTCGATAGATCATGCACCCCCCTTACCGGGGATCATGGTCATAATCCCACTTCGGCCATTTCCGTGCATCGAAGATCACGAGAAAAGGCGGGAAACAAAAAACAAGAGCCGGCAGGGAGGACGGCTCGGGTTTTCGATAGTTCATGCACCCCCCCGAAGGGATCATGGTCATAATCCCACTTCGGCCTTTTCCGTGCATCGGAGATCACGAGAAAAGGCGGGAAACAAAAAACAAGAGGCGGCTTTAGGGAGTCACTGTTCAAGATGAACGGCCTTAACCTCACGGAGATCACCATAGTGTATTGCTATTGTCAGGGTGATAACATCATTCGCATCACCTGCACTCTTAATTTAATTAGCCGAGCCCAAATTACTAGTAAGAGTCTAAAGTAGAATTACGAAGCCCGAAGGATTTGGTTGGCGTTCTTACTTAAATAGGTGGGGAGTGAGGCTTTGATTATGTTTATCAGTAATTCAATCGCTTTCGATTTAACCATCGATCGTTTGGTAATCAAGCTGATTTGTCGGCTGTAATCGCGTTGGGCGATGGTTCTTATGCAATTTAATTGCTCGTCGGCTAAATACAGCGTCGCCAGCTGAGGAATAATCGTTACTCCCGATTGACGATCTAGGATTTTGATAATGGTTTCTATGGAACCGCTTTCAAAAGATATTTGTTCCTTTTGTCCCAACTCCGTATTTACATCGCAAATCTTCAATGCTTGTTCTCGAAAGCAATGGCCTTTCCTCAACAACCATAAATCGGCTGGTTGAATGTCACTTAGCTCCACTTCCGACTGACTGCTGAGCGGGTGATGGGGAGATACGTATAGGAAAAGGCGCTCAAGGTATAGGATGGATTCGTTAAAACCGTTGCGTTCAATGGGTGTGGCTAAAATACCCGCATCCAGCGTGTCACGGTCTAGTTCGGACACAATTTCATCGGTAGTGAGCTCATTGATAATCAGTCGAATCGAAGGGCATTCTTTTTGAAACGTCTCCAAAAATAAAGGCAACAAATAAGGAGCTATCGTGGGCAAGATGCCTAGAGTCACGGTACCGCTAATTTCGCCTTTGATCTCGACGAGCATTTCGCGCAGTCGCTTTGTTTCATTTAGTATCACCCGAGCTTGCTCTATAAAATGCAGTCCAGATTCGGTAAGAACCACCGGTTTGTGCTGTCGGTCGAACAGAATGGTTCCGAACTCTTCTTCTAACTTTTGAATCTGCATGCTCAAGGTAGGCTGGGTTACAAAACACTTTTGAGCAGCAATGGAGAAACTTTGGTATGTGGCTACGGCCACCGCATATTCTAGTTGTACAAGTGTCATATAAATAAATCTTATGCAAATATAATTCGTATCGATTTGTGTTATACGCTTTCCTTTCCGAAATTTGAAGAAAGGACATCATGAAACGCAATGCTATCGGATTGCCTGCACAAGCCAGCGAGGAACTGGTGCTTGAATTGAATCAACTACTTTCCAATTTTCATATTTATTATCAGAATCTGCGCAGTTTCCATTGGAATGTACGAGGCGCCCAATTTTTTGAGCTACATCTGAAATTTGAGGAATTGTATACTTTGGCCCTTCAACGAATCGATGAGGTGGCCGAGCGCATTTTAGCCTTGGGCGGAGCTCCTCACTCTACATTTTCGGCCTATTTGGCGGAGTCAAAAATTCGGGAAAGCGATGGTAAACTCACTTCATCCGAAATGGTGCAGTCGGTTATTGATGCCTTGGGTACGCTGCTAATCACAGAGCGAAAATCACTTGATTTGGCCCAGAAAATGGGCGACGAGGGAACGGCTAGTTTGCTCGGCGATTACATCTCAGAGCAAGAAAAACTCATTTGGATGCTGCAAAGTTACCTGAGAAGGTAATTTCAATTTTGAACCCTGTTCACGCTTGTCGCTTAGCATTGATCCAGACTTCTGACCAACTGAATTTATTTTTGGTCCCGCGCGAGAATTAATTATCGACGGACCACCACCAAAATTCCGAGAACTCCGCTGTTGGTCTGAAGTTGATCGAAAAGTATGGCTTCGATCTTATTGGAAAATGAGTCAGTGGTTTTTGTTGATTCATTGGGTTTTTATTAATGCCTCAATGGCTTTGAAAAGGCTAGCTTGCTGCGTTTGGTTTTTTTAATTGTAAATTTGCACAAACAAGGTCGGCTTGTCGCTTTTGACGCATGGTTAAAAGAGGAAAGTCCGGGCAGCGCAAAGCACCGTGCTTCCTAACAGGAAGGGCACTGATTGTAATGATCAGTGTACAGAAAGTGCCACAGAAAATTACCGCCAGCAATGGTAAGGGTGAAAAGGCGAGGTAAGAGCTCACCGTTTGTGCAGTGATGTGCATCCCAGGTAAACCTCACGGGCTGAAAGACCAAATAAACCTCACATCTCGGAAGGGATAACGGCCGCTTGTCGGAAAGTTGAAAAACGGTGAGGAGGGTAGGTTGCTAGAGTCGATTGGTGACAGTCGATCGAGATAAATGACAGGCACGTGCATAGCACGAACAGAACCCGGCTTATAGACCTTGTTTTTTTTACCTCTTAATGCACCATCAGATCCGATGATTCTGGCTAATCCAGCAATTCCATTCAGGGTGCCACGGGTATTACGCAATCAAGGCGCTTTCTGTCGGTCGTTGTATTACAGGGTGATAGACTTTCCACAAGGCCGTTGATATGAAATACGAGCTGTTTACAAAGGGCGATTAACCGTTATCAAGGTCGTACATTACGACTTTGGGATCAATCGTATTGGGGACAAGCGTTTTTGAGGTTAGCCAGGCCATTTTATGGAGGTGATCGATGTTAATATCCTGATTGTATGAATATTGCATTGATTTCTTTGGTAAAGACAGCAGTCTACTATTGGAATGCTAATAAATCAAAATTGATCGAATTTTTACGAGCGTAGAGCGGGGAATATAAATTTTTTTAAGAATATTTTCAAGTCAATTTGGTGATTTTCAATTTGGCGCATATATTATGACTACCTTTGCGCCATAAATAATAATTAATGCCAAATTTTGAAGAATTGGGCTTACGCCCCGAAGTGTTGGATGCAGTTAGTGATCTTGGATTTGTCAATCCCTCTGAAATTCAGTCGAAAGCAGTGCCTCTCTTAATTGGAGGAAGCCGGGATTTTGTGGGTTTAGCCCAGACAGGAACAGGAAAAACCGCGGCTTTTGGTCTGCCGCTTGCCTCCTTGGTTGATTTCTCAACCCGTGCCATTCAAGCCCTTGTAATTTGTCCGACAAGGGAATTGTGTTTGCAGATTACCGATGACCTAAATAAATTTACCAAGTACTATCCCAGTAAGCGGATTACCGCTGTTTACGGAGGTGCTAGTGTTGAAATGCAGCTGAAAGAGCTCAAAAAAGGACCTCAAATTGTGGTGGCTACACCCGGTCGTTTGAAGGATTTTCTTGATCGTAAAGCCCTTGATTTTTCGTTGGTGCGTTATGCCGTTCTCGATGAAGCTGATGAAATGCTAAACATGGGTTTCAAAGAAGATCTCGATGATATTCTTGAATACACACCAACCGAGAAAAACACTTGGTTGTTTTCTGCAACCATGCCCAAAGAGGTGGCCATGATTGCTAAGAATTACATGGTTGATCCGATCGAAGTTACCGTTGGTGGTAAAAATTCATCGGCCAAAACCATCAAGCACCAGTATTTTATGGTTCACGATAATCATAAGTATATGGCGCTGAAGCGCATTCTCGACTTCCATCCGGATATCTACGGAATCATTTTTTGCCAGACCCGCACCCAAACCCGCGACATCGCCGATGCTTTAGTACGCGATGGTTACGATGCAGATGCCCTTCACGGGGATCTAAGTCAGGCGCAGCGCGACTCGGTTATGCGTCGTTTTAGAGAGCGCAACCTGCAGATTCTAGTCGCTACTGACGTTGCAGCAAGAGGTATTGATGTTGACGATGTTACACACGTTATTCAATATTCTATTCCGGACGAGGTTGAAAACTACACTCACCGTTCAGGAAGAACAGGACGTGCAGGTAAAGATGGCGTGTCTATGGCGCTGGTTAGCCCGCGCGACACCCGTAAGTTGCCTATCCTGGAGAAAATCCTGGGAACCAAAATAGAGTTAGTTAAAGTGCCTTCAGGTCAAGAAGTCTGCATGCAACAACTGATGAACTTGGTCGATAGAGTAAAGAAAACCGAAGTTCGCGAGGCCGAAATTGGTCCGTACTTGAATGAAGTTTTTGAATCATTCGCCGGATTGTCGAAAGAAGAGTTGATCACCAAGTTTATTTCTGCTGAATTCAATAGATTTTTGCATTACTACAAGTCGGCTTCTGATCTCAATCTTTCACCCAATAAGCAAAAAACAAATACCAAAGAACCCCGTGAAAAAGCTTACGGTGAGTTTGATGACGATAAGTACCAAAAGATATTCATCAACATTGGTGAGTTAGATGGACTTGACAAAGGATTCATGCTTCGTTTTATATGCGATTCAACCCGCGTAAACTCAAAGGCCATCGGTCGCATTGATATTCGCCGCGAATTCAGCTTTGTTTCGATCGAGAAAAACGAGGTGAACAAGGTAATGGACGGTCTTAAAGGCGTTGATTTCGAGGGTCGCGAAGTGCGCACTGAGTTCACCAAAGATAAAGGAGGCAGCTCGGATCGCGGTGGCCGTCGACCCAAAGGTGATCGCTTCTCTGGAACACCCAAGTCAAGTCCTAGATTTGATAAAGGAGGAACCAAAAAAGGTTCGTCATTTGGAGGAGGCTCAGGTCAGCCTAAGGATGGCGGTCGCAAAAAACAATTTGCCAGCTCACGTACTTCTTGGAAGTAATAACGCTATAATACACTTTTTAAGCCGCGCCATTTGCGCGGTTTTTTTTTTGCTTATCGACGGCGTTTTAATCAAAATGCGCCCATGGACTCCGCGATTGTATTCAGCATCGATTGAGCCACATGATTGGGTGAATCGATCAAAGTTTACCCCGGTTTTCTCGTCTGAATTCGTCAAATCCCGCACCCCCTCAAATTCTGGATTTTAGGATTTGAGGTGGAGGCTATTGTATCCCATTCGTAGGTCTGTAATAACTAAAGAACCTTAAAAAATGCCATTTTGACTGGTTTTATCAGTGCATAGCGACATAATGTCGCTTTCAACGTGTTTGTTTCCATTTGGCACTGGCTTTGTGTGTGGTAGTAAAAACAAAACAGAACAGCCATGAATAGCAGTATAGAAGCCCGTGAGGCACTCAGTCCAATTGACTTTTGGTTCTATGATTTTTTACAGCCGCGCAGGCCGGGTTATCGGGTTCACAAACATGCAGATAATCAGCATGCTCCCGCGAATATCATCCAGACGGAGGAGCAATATGTAATTCAATTGATTGCGCCAGGGTTTGTCAAAGACAGTTTCAGCGTGGTACTCAAAGATCGCCAGTTGGTGGTGAGTTCTAAATTGCCCGAGCCAGATAACGGGGCACCGGTAAAATACAATTTACACGAGTTTGATATCAAACCCATCAAACGCACCTTTCAACTTCAGCATGAGAACATTGATACCGACGCGATTGAGGCTCGATACGATCAAGGTATCCTGAGTATTCACCTACCGAAGAAAACAAAGGAAACCGAGAAAGAAAAAAACATTGCCATTAACTAAACCCGATCCTTTCCGGTAATGACGGAAAGGTTTGCCGGATGGAGTTTAATTTTGAGTTTTCTGCCCAGTTTCTTGGGTTCACCGTCAACGTGAACCCATTTTCTTTTGTGGGCGACCCGAATGGACTCGGCTTGGAAAGAGTGAATGTATTTCGAGCGGCCAATTTTTTTGCTAAATAGCAAGTATGCAACGGCAGGACTGGCATAGAGCGGGAATTTCCGCACAACACACACTTCAAATTTCTGATCGGTGAGAGAGGCGTGAGGTGCGATGAATGCATTGTTGCCAAATTGGGAGCCGTTGGCAATGGTAACCATCATGGCACGGTGTGTTTGATGATGTCCGTTGACCGAAAGAAGAATTTTTTTCTCTTTGAATGTGCTGTATTCTCGGAGCACAAGTTTGAAATAACTCCAGAATCCCCTTTTTTCCAAGTTGGCAAATCTGCGCCCAATATGCGCATCAAAACCAATGCCCGTCACCCCAATGAAGGGTACATTATTTATCTCACCGGTATCAATTCGCTGAATTTGCCAAGCTTTTATGGCTTCAACCGCCTCATCGGCTTGTAAGGATATGCCCAGGTGTCTGGCCATGCCGTTGCCGCTGCCAAAAGGAATAATACCCAAGGCCGTTTTGCTTCCCAATAATGCACTCGCGACTTCATTTATAGTCCCATCGCCGCCGCAGGCAATCACGGCATCGTAACCCAGAAATTTAGCTTTCTCGGCAAGATCTTTGGCATGTCCTGGGTATTGCGACACTTGAATTTGAATGAGCCATTGATCCTCTGGAAAGTAATGTTGTATGCGCTCAATGAATTGCTCTTTTCTCTTGACCCCGGAAATGGGATTGACTACAAACAGTAACCTTTTTTTCATGGTCTTGTCAATCGATTTTCAATCATGCGATTGGCGTATTGCTGAACAAAACTCAGGTATCGCCTCTGAATCAAAGGTACTGCCGATTTTCGTTCTTTGGAACTGATGGGAGTTATTATTGTGTCATTTACACGCCATATATGCTCGATGGTATCGGCCGAAATAATGGCTGAGTAATGTTGATCTCTGTAGTAGTTTGTGGTTACAATTAAATTGAGCGAATACCGCTCCTCGGGGGGCAGAGCATACCAATTATTTCCAAAGAATTGCAATGGTGTATCTATGCCAAGAAGGGCTAAGGTGGTGGGAGTTATATCAATGTGATTGCCTATTCCTTCAAAACGCTTCGGCGGAAGGTTTTTGGCGAAAAATAGAATCGGTATCTCATGGCGACCGGGCGATTCCTGATAATAGTCGGATACAGACAAAGAGGTGTGGTCGGCACAAATAACAAACAGGGTGCTATCAAACCAATCGCGGTTTTTCACCTGGTCAAAAAACTTTCGTAAAGCGTGATCGGTGTAGGCAACCGATTGCAGGATGGGCAGATCGCCTTTAGGAAGGTGCTGATAGGCCTTTGGAACCTTAAACGGATGGTGCGAACTCAATGTAAAAACCCCTGAAACAAAGGGTTGTGGAAAAGATGATAACTTTTCGGCATACCATTGTAGAAAGGGTTCGTCAGGTATGCCCCAATGTCCGTCGTAATCGCCTTTATTGGGATATTCGTTTAATCCGTAGTAATGATCGAAGCCCGCCGACGCAGTAAAGACATCGAAATTCATAGTTCCGTTCTGACCCCCGTGAAAAAAGGATCGGTGATAGCCAAATTTTGCGAGAACACTCCCAATTCCGTTGATTTGATTGGCAGAATAGGGTGAAGAGACGAAGGGTTCGTTCATTAAGCTGGGTATACCCGCAAAAATGGCTGGGAGTGCCTCTATGGATTTTCGGCCATTGGCCATGCCAATCTCTGGTCGAACACAGTGTGGCATTAAACTGTCAAGGAAAGGGGTAAATCCTTTGTATTTTCCTAAATACCCTACATATTCGGCGCTGAAACTCTCTAAAATGATGAAACACACGTTGTGCCCCTTCAAGCGGGGTGTGTTGGCCGGATTGAGTTCCATTGGGAAGTTCTGATCCAGTATGTCAGCGGGATAGGTGTTGCGCTTGGAAAGGGAAGGCGAAGCAGCGTTCCGGATCAACGCATAAGGCGTGTTTAAAATCAGGGCTGAAGCTTTCGACGGGCCGTATTGAGCAGCGGTAAGTAAACCAATAGGACGAGGCTGAAAACCACCGCGATAAGCGATGAAATGTGCCGCTAACAAACCTGCATACAAAAGCCAATCTTTGATATTTTTCTTCGGCGGTCCATCGGTGGCTTGGCCCAGTTCCAGTCGCGATATCGCCAGAAAAATCAACGCTGCAAACGCAAAACCCAGCGCAAACAAATACCAATAGTCCATTGCAAAGGATGGCGCCAATCGCCATATATCACCTGCAATACCTTGAATTCGAAAGAAGTCGAGCGTGGTGCGTTTTAGGGTGAAAGCGTAATATGCGCAGTCCATTAAATTTAATGCCAGTGCCAGAAATAACACCGAAGCGTACATAAAAATCACTAACCGATGCCAGTTCTTGCGCAGCTGCCAGGGTCCGAGCAATACTGCGGCAAAAGGGAGAGAAATCAGCGATACCACTGCCAAATCGAAACGAAACCCACCCCAATAAACCAGAAAGGTGTAAGGACCAATGGCCCCGGCATTCATCAAGGCGAATGTAAACCGGGTGGTTTGAAACAAACCGAGTACGAAACCCATTAGTAAGGTGTAATTTCTGTATCTTTTCACGGTTGGGCATTAGGTGAGCAGGCAAAATAACTCAATTTGATAACGCATACACCCATGGCAATGGAATTTGATCGATCAGCATTCTCCGATACAGAATTGGTAAAAATATACAGAGAGCTGCTCATCCCAAGATTGATTGAAGAACGCATGCTGATTTTGCTGCGACAAGGGAAACTATCTAAGTGGTTCTCAGGTTTTGGACAAGAAGCCACTTCGGTTGGTTTGGTTTTGGGAATGAATGACGATGAATATCTTTTTCCCATGCATCGAAACTTGGGAATGTTTACCGCGCGTGGGATTCCTCTGCACCGTTTATTTTCTCAGTTTCAAGGCAAGAACGACGGGTTTACCAAGGGCAGAGATCGGTCGTTTCACTTTGGTTCACACGAACATAAATTGGTGGGCATGATCTCGCATTTAGGCCCGCAAATGGGTCTGGCTTGCGGTGTAGCTTTGGCCGACAAACTGGCTGAAAACCATCATTGTACCTTGGTGGTTACAGGCGACGGGGGCGCATCGGAAGGCGATTTTCACGAATCGCTCAACGTTGCGAGTGTTTGGGACCTTCCCGTTCTTTTTGTAGTAGAAAATAACGGTTGGGGACTGAGCACGCCATCTAATGAACAGTTCAGGTGTAAGTCTTTCGTCGATAAAGGTATAGGATACGGTATGGAGGCCATTCAGATGGACGGAAACAATATTCTGGATGTGATTTCAACCATTCGAAAAGCAGCCCAGAAAGCTCGGGCAGATCAGAGGCCGATATTGATTGAGAGTATAACGTTTCGAATGCGAGGGCATGAGGAGGCCAGTGGCACGAAGTACTATCCGGAAGGTCTTCAAGCGCAGTGGGCTGAAAAAGACCCTATAGATAATTACGAGCGCTATCTCAGAGATATCCAGCTAATGACAGAAGACGAGCAAGAGAGGGTGAGGCAAGAGCTCCAACAGCAAATAAAGGAGGCAATTTTGAGGGCCGATCAAGAGGAATTTAGGCCCCGCGGTTTGCAAGAAGAACTTTTGGATGTTTATGCATTGGCGCCGGTGCGTTTGAAGCCAGAGGTAGAAAACACCCAAGCGCAGAAAATGCGTTTTCTCGATGCGATCAATCAGGCGCTTGCCCTCGCCATGGAACGAGATGACAAACTAATCCTGATGGGTCAAGACATTGCCGATTACGGCGGGGTTTTCAAGGTTACAGAAGGTTTGATGGACCGTTTTGGGAAACAGCGGGTAAGAAATACCCCACTTTGCGAGAGCGCCATATTGGGCACTGCGGTAGGGCTTACACTGCGCGGTTTCAAGGCCATGATCGAAATGCAGTTCGCTGATTTTGTCAGTGAGGGCATGACCCAGATTGTCAATAATATGGCAAAGATGCACTATCGATGGGGACACCCTGTTAATTGTGTAATTCGAATGCCTACGGGGGCTGGTACAGGAGCTGGTCCGTTTCACAGTCAAAGCAATGAGGCTTGGTTTTTTCACGTGCCTGGCCTTAAAATTGTTTATCCATCCAATCCACACGACGCCAAAGGCCTTTTACTCGCCGCCTTTGAAGATCCCAATCCGGTTCTGTATTTCGAACACAAGGTATTGTACCGCACGTTAGAAGAGGAGGTTCCAAATGGATACTATACCTGTCCAATTGGTGTAGCCCATGTGGTAAAAACGGGCGACCAGGCGGTTATCATTACCTACGGCATGGGGGTGCATTGGGCCTTGGCTTGGTGCCATGAAAACCCAGATTACCGCATTGAAGTGATTGACCTTCGTTCACTTGCTCCAATGGATTGGGAAAACATGGTGCTTTCTGTCAAGAAATGCGGTCGCGTGCTTGTGCTTCACGAGGATAACCTCACCGGTGGGATTGGGGCAGAGATTGCAGCCAAATTACAAGAGTGGTGTTTTGAGTATTTAGATGCACCAATAATGCGCTGTGCTAGTGAGGATACACCTATTCCATTTAATCCTTTGCTAGAAGAAAATTTCCTTGCTAACCGAAGGCTTCACGAAGCCATGATGAAGTTACTATCGTATTAACAACAGATACTTGAGGCGAAAAAGAAAAAGTCCGATACGACGAGCGCATCGGACTTAACTTTCCTGTATTACCCTGTGACGGGTTTAAGCGTTAACATTCACTTTAGGTGCAGCTGATAGAATGGCTGCACTCGTACCCGCTTCAAATTTTTTGAAGTTGTTTACGAAACGCTCTGCCAAATTCTGGGCTTTTTCGTCGTAAGCCGCTTTGTCTTGCCAAGTGTTTCTCGGATTGAGAATTTCATCGGGAACGCCAGGGCATGAGGTAGGCATTTCAACACCGAATATTTCGTGTTTAACAAACTGAGCGTTGGTAAGCTGTCCAGTAAGAGCGGCCGTAATCATGGCGCGGGTATAGCTCAATTTCATTCTAGATCCCACTCCGTAGCTACCGCCAGACCAACCTGTGTTGATTAACCAAACGTTGGCTTGGGTATCATCCATTCTTTTTCCGAGCATTTCGGCGTATTTGGATGGGTGCAATGGCATAAATGGTGCACCGAAACAGGTCGAGAAGGTAGTAGTAGGTTCTGTAACTCCGGCTTCTGTTCCCGCTACCTTGGCCGTGTAACCACTCATGAAATGGTACATAGCCTGTTCCTTGGTCAGTTTTGATACCGGAGGTAAAACTCCAAAGGCATCGCAGGTAAGGAAAAAGATATTCTTGGGATTGCCACCAACCGATGGCTCCACAATGTTATCGATGTGGTGAAGAGGGTAAGAAACGCGGGTGTTTTCGGTTTTAGAACCATCTGCGTAGTTCACCGTTGAGCTGTTCTCTTCAAAAACAATATTCTCCAACAAGGCACCAAAACGAATGGCGTCGAAAATCTGAGGTTCTTTCTCGCGACTCAAATCAATGCATTTGGCATAACAGCCACCCTCAAAGTTGAAAACGCCTTTTGAGCTCCATCCGTGCTCATCGTCGCCAATGAGTCGGCGATTGGGATCAGACGATAAGGTAGTTTTACCGGTTCCAGATAGACCGAAGAAAATGGCGGTGTCTTCGCTTTCACCAATGTTGGCAGAGCAGTGCATTGGGAATACCCCGTGATCGTGAGGTAGAACAAAATTCAATACCGTAAAGATTCCTTTTTTGATTTCACCGGTGTAACCCGTGCCACCAATGATGATGGTTTTTTTGGTGAAATTAATTACCGCAAAATTCGATTGACGTGTGCCGTCGATGATAGGATCTGCTTTGAAACCCGGTGCGCAGATCACGTTCCAATCGGGTGAGAAACTCTGTATCTCTGCATCGGTTGGGCGGATGAACATGTTGTTTACAAACAAGTTGCTCCAAGGAAATTCAGTTACCACGCGAGCCGACATTTTATAGGTATCATCGGCGCAAACAAAAGCATCTCTCACATAAACCTCGCGATTCGTCAAATAAGCGGTAACCCTTTTGTACAAGGCATCAAATTTATCCGAATCAAATTTGATGTTAAAATCATTCCACCAGATTGCATCCTTGGTGATGCTGTCTTCAACTATGAATTTGTCTTTTGGTGAGCGACCCGTAAATTCTCCCGTGTCAATTGCTAAAGCGCCCGTATCGGTTAGTACACCTTGACCGTTCAAAATGGTGTGCTCCACTAATTCAGCCGGACTGAGGTTCCAATATGAAACGGCTACATGCTGCAAACCGAGGTAATCCAAATTGGCACCCTCTGCTTTCTTTCCAAATTCACTCATCTTATAGGTTTTGAATTTAAGGCCACAAAAATATGGCTTTCAACGGGTATTTTGATGGCTTTAGTACGTGAATACAGGCATCTTAGATGATTTATCCAAAAATTACCTGATTTCAGAATAACTTTCTTTAAAGCATTAGATTTTTCTAAAAAATAGCTGAAAGGCGATTAAAATCCAGTTACCAATCAGCAACAAACCCCCTACTGGCGTTACAGGTCCGAGAAACGAGAACGCTAATCCACTAACGCTTTGGGTAGAAAGAAGATAGATGGATCCTGAAAATAGCAAAATGCCACAGTGCAGTAAAATAAGGCTAAGTCGTCGGTATGGAAGCTTCTTAAACCAGCGGCTATTGCTCAAGATCAACAGGGCAAGACCGTGATAGATGTGATACTCGACGCCGGTTTTAAATGATTCCAGTGAACTGGGATCTAATTTGGCTTTCAAGGCATGTGCCCCAAGAGCGCCTAAGATAATGGCCACTGCCAAATGAATGCAGGCCCATGCAGCTTGTTTTTTCATGGTTGTAGTTGTTCAATTTCTTTAATCGAAGCTTCAAAATAAAACAGTTCAAAAAGCGTAGAACGCCTTTCAAAATCGGTTATTCTGGTGTAGATAGCCCGGTAAAATTCAATCTTTGGATCATCCCCATCGAGCAGTTTCAGAAGATCTTTGATTTGTTCCACGCTAAGGCACTGGTCGGCTGTAGAAGATACGGCCAGATCTAACCGATCGCTAATACTCGGTTTTGAGCGCATGTTCTGTTTTAACGCCCGGAAAGCTTGCTCCTCCATAGCCAACGTACAGGGTTCCGATTTTTGTTCTGCCAATTGACGCTCACGAATGGCTCGGAACATGCTGTCGGCATCAAATCTCATTTTACTGAGGTCGGGTGGAGTTGACGGCAAAACAGAATCCGTTTTCGTGAGTCCCTCACTGCTCCGATCTTCGATATCTTCAAAATCCACGGATTTGTTGGTGTAAGCCGAAAAATCGATGGTTTTAATGTCCGCTTGTTCCTCGATCTCACTCTCTTTAAAAGCCAAGGTGAGGACTTTTCCATTGTAAGGGCTTTCTGTCCCTTGAGCTTCGCTGATCCGTATTTGATCGCCGACATAGGAAAGCGTAAACGTGGATGTACTGCCCAAGCGCAAGAAAACAAGCGTTTTTGTCTTTTTTGTTTTGTCGGCACTCTCAAGCTCAATGCCATACACTTCAAACGGAAGTCCTGTGACTTCTATATTTTCAGCCGCCGATTCATTTTGTCGAATTCCATTGATGCTCAAATACAAGGGCAGTCTGACGGTGGGGTCGTTCAAAATACGCAAGGTGCATGTTACCGATCCCCTCGAAAACAACGAAATGAAGACCAACCCTAAAATCAGCAAAAAACGCATACGCAAATGTATGGTAAAGGTTTTTACGGTTTCACTATCCAGCGATTCTATCAATACGAGATTTCTGATCTCGGTATACACTCCCTGGGGTGCGCCTGCGCGATGAGATATGAGTGGACATCGGCTATTGGGTATCCCATTTATTGAAAGATAAACTCAAAATTAGGCGGGGTATCAAAACCAAAAGAGCGAATCAAAAGCAATTTTAAAATCCCACTTTGGGGATTCGTATTATGTTTGCCTTGATTTTATGCTTAACACGGCGGACGATATCCGATCTCCGCTCAAAACCGCGCACTTCATGAAAAGAATCCTCGTCATTGGAGCAGGTCGATCGGCCTCATCACTTATCAAATATTTACTGGAAAATGCACCGCAATTTGATTGGTGGGTAACCGTGGGTGACATGGACTTGACGCTGGCACAATCTAAAGTGATGGGTTTTGAGAGGGGGAGAGCTGTGATGTTTAACGGCCTAGACGAAAACGCCCGTTTGCCTTATTTGCAAGAGGCCGACCTGGTAATTAGTATGTTGCCCGCCAGCTTCCATGCCCCAATCGTAAAGGCCTGTATACAGATGAAAAAATCGGTTATCACCCCCTCTTACTTGAGCGATGAAATAAAAGCAATGCATCTAGAGGCCGTGCAGCAAGGGGTATTGGTATTGAATGAACTGGGGGTTGATCCGGGCATCGATCACATGTCGGCTATGGAGATCATCGATAGGCTGAAGGAGTCAGGCGCCGAAATAACCGGATTTGAGTCGTTTACCGGTGGACTGGTGGCGCCTGAGAGCGATAACAATCCTTGGAATTACAAGTTTACTTGGAATCCTCGAAACGTGGTGTTGGCCGGTCAGGGTGGAGCGGTTAAGTTTATTCAGGAGGGAACGTATAAATACATACCTTATCACAAGGTCTTTCGCCGAACCGAAATCATTACCATTCCCGAGTACGGCAGGTTTGAAGGCTACGCTAATCGCGACTCGTTGAAATACAGGTCCATTTATGGTTTGGAGGCTATTAGAACCCTTTATCGCGGCACCCTGCGAAGGGTTGGTTTTTGTAAGGCCTGGGACTTATTTGTTCAATTGGGCGTCACCGACGACAGCTATGTCATGGAAAATACGGAGACGATGACGCATCGACAGTTTTTTAATAGTTTTCTGGCCTATAGCCCGAAAGATTCGGTAGAAACTAAGCTCAAGTATTATCTAAACATCCATCAAGACGATGGCGATTTGATGGAAAAACTGGAGTATCTCGGGGTTTTCGACAACACCCCCATTGGAATTAAAAATGCGACGCCAGCCCAAATTTTACAACGCATTTTGGAGAAAAAATGGTCGCTTGAACCCAACGACAAGGATATGACCGTTATGTTCCACAAATTCAATTACCAGTTGGGCGGGGATCAACGTGAGCTTCACGCACACATGGTGGTCATGGGAGAAGACCAAACTTACACGAGCATGGCTAAAACGGTGGGATTGCCGTTGGGTATTGCTGCCAAACACATGTTGCAAGGAACTTTCTCTGCTACCGGGGTTCAACTTCCGATCCAGAAAGAAATCTACCAACCCATTCTCAGTGAGTTAGCTCATCACGGTATTTCGTTTCAGGAGCGATTGTTTACTTGATGGTAAACTAATCCACTCGTTGTAAGGCAGGTGGGGTTTTTGTTTGATGTGCTGAATGATCCATTGGAATTCTTGGTACGAATCCGTTTCTATCCAAATACACCGAGAACCGCCGACCATGGTCAGTAGGCAGTATCCGCCACCTGCGGGACTCTTGCGCAACATTGGCAACAAGCCATCGAAGTATTTTATTTGCCTTAGCGCTTTGTTTCGCCCAATTTGGTGAGCCCATATAATGGTGGTCTCCAGCTCACGACTGGGCGTAGGTTTTATCAATCGATCTGATACGGTGGTCCATCTGAGGGAAATCGGATCGAAGTTCTCTCGAATTAGGTTCCGAGCAGCAGAAGTTTCCTGCAATTCTCCCAAAACGACCAAGTGAACGGCAGAGAACAAGTGCGATGGTACCTGATTTGCCAAGGGAAATTCGCGTTGGTAAGCCTCTTGGGCCAATGCGATAAACGCGGAATCGATTATAACTTGTTCCTGTATGTAGCGTTTAACGTGTGGATACAGCGCTTTAGATAAACGATCTATTTCCGGATCGTTGTACCACCGGTCGGATGGAATCTTACCCGTTAAAATGTAAGAAAGGTACCCATTGGCAGATGCGGTGGCCAGGGCTTCATCCATCAGCGGGTAGACACTCACTTGCCCTTTGCGCGGCACTGTACTAAACCACTGTTCCAATCGGTGTTGAAAGGGACTGGGCTGTTCACGGAAAAGCAAATGTCCCAATTCATGGACTACTTGAGCGCAAACTTTGGCGTATTGTGTTTCACCCTGCAGAACCTCACAATCGATTGTGCTTCCGTAAGCGTGCCCCATGGAGTGCCCATCAGATCCCGGAAGGGGAACCAAGCATACTTTTACCACTTGGGATGCGGGCCATGCAGTGCCATAGAACCATGCCAAACGATCGGTGAAAAACGACAACCCACGCGATCGGGCAAATAAATCAAGTTCATCCCTGAAATGTTGCATGTGTGGGAGTCGCTCATTCCAGATCCATTCACTATAAAGCGGATCAAAATATTCCAATACCTCAAACAACTCCGACACCATTTGTGCGGGCATGTGGTTGCCCATTCGCTGCCTCAGATCAACGAGGGATGTGCATCCCGCGGCCTGAGCCATCAAAATATCTTTCAGCGATCGGGTTTGAAAGCGCGATGATGGATATCCTGCAAAGTTGTATGCAACCTGCAACGGAAGCGCACGAAAACGGGCGATGTATTGTCTGGAGACGGCATTGTCGATTTTACTTTCGCGAAAAGCAGAAATGAGGTTCCCTGAGGCTTGTTCCGGATCGCTGATCGACCCGATGAAATGAAGTAGGGCATAGGGTTTACTGAAGGTAAACTCCAAGGGTACCGACCAACACGATAACCGGCACGTCAATAGCAAAACCAAAGCTATCACCCTGTATTTCATACCCATAAGATACGAAATTGGAATGAAATAAGCCGAAAAATACTACAAGTGCAAGTAAAAATCCTTTACTAAGCTTTTAAACTCATCCGTGTAGTGGTGTCTGCTGTTCTCGATAATCAACTGCTGATGTAACGTCTCTGATTTTAAAAGGCTCCATTCATGCAAGTCTCGGTGCGGCTCTTTCAACGGGGTGGAGCATACACGCGTTAAACGTTGGAGATGCCAATCTAGACCCTCATCAACCCTCGGGTTACCTGGGTGGGAAGTCGGATAGATCAGGGCCAATCGTCCATTTGGATTCAAATGTTGCCTGCTGAAGTAAAAAATATCATTTAGATCCAGAGAATCATTCAGCCGGGCTGTGTTGCGGGCCTCATTGGTTGAGCGAAAATGAGGGGCAAAAAAGGGCGGATTGCTTACAATAAGATCGTATGAAGTATCGGGAATAAATTCCTGAAGTCGATTGTGAAAGGCGCGCAAGCCCGTAAACCCCGAAAGACGGAAGTTTAATTCACTCTGCTGGAAGGCCTTGTAATCGGCGTCGATGGCATCAATTTGTGCCAGAGGATATCGCTGGGCGAGCATAAGGGAGATGAGCCCAGAACCGGAGCCAATGTCCAGAATCCGGTAGGGCTGAGGATGAGAAGCCCAAGCACCAAGTAATACCCCATCTGTACCCACTTTCATGGCGCACAAATCTTGATGTACTATAAATTGTTTGAATTGAAAAAAAGAGTTCGGCAAGGAGTCTCAGTCTTCGTCCCTTTGGTGTTTGTCGGTAGTGAATACGTCAATCAATCCCTCAGGGGCCATGGTGAAAATGGTGCGCTGCTGGCGATCTACCCGAACGATGACCTCGTCGGTAATAGGCAAAAGCAGCTCTTTGCCGTTGAAATCAACCTGCAGGAGGTTGTTATTTGGATATTCTAATACCCCAGTAACTCGCCCTATGGATCCCGCGCGTTGATCAACGACGTAGAAACCCGGAACTTCGTGGAAGTAAAATTGAGTTTCGCTCAATTGAGGCAGCACCTCAAGAGGCAAATAAAGTTCTTTGTTGACCATGGTTTTGGCCTCTTGCTCGGTAGATATCCCCTCGAACTTCACCACCATTTGTTTGCCCGTTTTAGGGCTGGTAGATTCAATAAAAAATGGAACCAGTGAATTGTTGATATCAACAAAAACTGATTCCATTTCATAATAAAATTCGGGGCGATCTACGTCGAGATACACAACAACATTTCCTTTGATACCGTGGGGTTTGGTGATTAATCCCAGATAGAAACACTGCTGTTTAGCGAACATGCTTATTCGGCAGCTGTTTCTTCGGTAGTATCGGCAGCGGCTTCTGTAACTTCAGGAGCTTCTTCTACTGCTGGAGCTTCTTCAACAACAGGTGTGTTTTTAGCAGCAATAGCCTCTGCTTTTTTCTTGTTGTACTCTATCTCGGCCGCAAGGCGTTCTTGATAGGCATTGGTTTTAGCACTGGCAAGTTTGTTGCGTTTGCCGTCAATTTTTTCTTGCTTGCTCTGAAGCCATGTTGCGAATTTGGCATCGGCTTGCTCTTGAGTTAACGCACCTTTTGCAACACCTTTTAATAAGTGGTTGCGGTACAATACTCCTTTGTAAGAAAGGATAGCTTTAACCGTTTCAGTGGGTTGAGCACCATCGCGAAGCCATTTGATCGACTTGTCTAGGTCAAGATCGATGGTTGCGGGATTGGTGTTAGGGTTGTAAGAACCCACGCGCTCAATGAATTTACCATCACGTGGCGCACGCGCGTCTGCAGCAACAATGTGATAGAAGGGAGCCCCTTTTTTACCGTGTCTCTGCAGTCTAAGTTTTACTGGCATGATTGTTTAAAATTAAAGGTTTATGCGAGTTTGAGGGCGCAAAGGTAATTATATTTTTTAATATCCCGACATTTTCCAATTTTAACCTCCGTTGAGATTGAAATAAAGCGGTCTGATTACCTTTGTGGCCTTATATTTCGGAAATGAAACTAGATGTATTGGTATTCGGCGCTCATCCCGACGATGCGGAACTGGGTTGTGGAGGAACGATTATTTCCATGATTGAATCGGGTAAAAAGGTGGGAATTATTGATCTTACCCAGGGGGAATTGGGCAGTAAGGGCGATGCCGAAACCCGAGAACGCGAAAGCCATCGGGCCAATGAGATCATGGGTGTCATTATTCGGGAAAACCTGCTCATGTCTGACGGTTTTTTCAGCCACAATATGCAAAATTCACTCAAGATCATTGAGACCATTCGGAAATATAAACCCGACTTAATACTCACCAATGCACCGAGCGATCGACACCCCGATCACGGACGCGCTTGCAAAATGGTTACCGAAGCCTGCTTTTTAAGCGGACTGGTCAAAATTGAGACCCAAATCAAAGGCAAGTGGCAAGAGAAATGGAGACCCAAGCTCGTATTTCATTACATTCAAGATCGGTACTTAAAACCCGATTTTGTTTTTGATATTACCCCGTACTTTGACAAGAAAATGGAGGCCATCGCAGCCTACAGCACCCAGTTTTTTAATCCCGACGACAAAACGGATCCAACGCCTATTTCGACAAAGGAATTTTGGGACTTTTTAGCGGCCAGAGCCCGCGAATTTGGTAGATCAGGAGGAGTAGAGTTCGCCGAAGGTTTTATTGCCGAACGCACTTTAGCTGTGAATCATTTTGGTGCTTTTCTCTGAGTAGAAAGTAATCCAAAGCACCACAGCGACCACCCCGAATCCAAGCCCCGAGGCCCAGCAGGCGCCCCAAATACCCATGCGCGGTATCAACAACCAACTCATCCCCGCTACCAAAACCAATCCCAGTGCCGAGGTGAGTGTATTGACATGGTTTTTTCCGGTGCCGGAAAAATAATGGGCTACCTGATTACCAGCTGCCATTCCTATGGCTCCGGGAATCAATGCTGCAAAAATGTCGCTAATTCCTTTGAAATCTGATCCAAATACTCGAAGTAACCAATTCTCCGGTATCAAATAAACCAAGGCACAAGCCAAGGCTGTAAACGCGACGCTCTCCCAAGTTTTTGTTTTTGTTCGGACCCTGATGTCTTTATGCATCCCGGTATTGGCCGTTTCACTCAAATGCTGTGTTGCGTAGCTCCGGGAAATAAGCCAAATGGCTTCAATAAGCATCATGGCATTGGCAAAGATTCCGAGTGATTCATTTCCGATGTACGTGGCGATTAACAGATAGTGAACCCTGTATTTTAACGCCTGTAACAGATTGGCAAGTTGAATGTATCCCCCGTGTTTGATCAGGTTTCGATATTGGGGCTCGCCGCTGTGAATACTCGTAAATTTAACAATATAAAATGAATATAATGAGGTTATTGCATTTGACAAGATAAAGCAATAGATGAATGTATTCATGTCAGATTTTAAACCGAGGTAATAGGCCGAAATGAGGGCCCAGAGCAAGCTAAGCGGTTGTATGATGGCGATTTGATTGTAATCTTTGATTTGGGACAGTCCTAGACATGCATTGGCCTTTGCATTCCAAATTCCAGCAAGTAAACCGGTAAGCACCAGACTAACCAGTTGAAAGGAAGATACGGGAAAAACGAAAAGCAATGCGGCTGAAAAAAGCGCACCCACTGCTGAGAGAGCGACCGATTGAATGAGAAGTCTGTTTACATCGAATCGAGAAGCCAAATAGACCAGCGAGGCGGAACCAACTTGGCAGACAATGCTCACCAGCGAAAAAACGAATACGTACATCGCTTGTTCTCCTCGTCCAGCGGCATTCATCGTGGCTGAAATCCAAACTGCCGCGGCAAGACCCGCAGCGGCTCCGCCCAGCTTATAGAAAAGGGTCGACCAAGGCATGTTCTTTACCATTTCCAAACGTGTTTCTTGGCATCAATAACGGCGTAATCACCCAAAAAATTGAAGGTGTGAAGTCCCTCAGAATGCGACCAGTGTCTCTGGGGTTTGAGATTTTGAATGTGCCGTTCCTCGTATTCAGTCGGAGAAAGCCGTATCACCTCCATGAATGAAACAAAGGCCCCGTAGGTTTCTACCCCGTTTTGAGCGGGTCGAATCCATCGATTGTTTTTCATGAACAGGTTGCCGGCATTGCGCGCATAGGCGGGGTGCTGCACAACCGGATTGCCGGGGTGGGCGGTATATGGACCATTCCAATCGTTGGCGAAATAGAGATAGAGTGCATCGGTGTTGCCCAATTTCTTGCTTCCTAAGAGCCAGTAATAAACGCCATCGCGATGCATGACGGTATCAAAAAGAGGTTCTTCCAACAGAGTTACTGGCTGGGCAATCTCATCTAACCCGTGTATGATCCGAGCCTCAACGCGATGCTCCCCCGAACTTTCCGCAATCAGAATAACGCGTTTATCCTCAGTAAATACCGCGGGGAAACTTAAGTGCTTCCTATCGGCCAAAATTTCAGTGGGTGTGCCTGTGCTACCGGTTGCGGGATCCATAGCTACAATCTTCGCCGAACGTGTTCGGTAGGAGTATTCTTCAGCCAATACGCTTAGTCCTTTGGCACCCGCAAAAAGGAAGGGATCGGCGAGATATTTATCGGAGTCTTTTGATTGTAACCAATGGATTTCATCAATTCTAGGCTCTACACCTTGCCAGTCTAATTTGCCGAATCCAATGGACCAGTATTCTCGTTTGAATCTCTTCTCAACCATCAGCCTAATCCGACTCATCCACATGTTCCCAAGAAAACTGATAAGTGGCAGTGTGCCGGGGAAAGAATAGAAAATGCCTTTTCGACCGGGACTTTCTAGGGTAATTTTTGAATCTACCGAGCGGAGATAAGCATTTTTTAAGCCAACCTCGGAAGCGCGCAAGAGGTTATCCCATTGTTCACCGTAGTGATGAAAGGTGGTCTTTACATAGCCCTTGTAAAGCACCTTTCCCATATCCAGTTGAGGAGTCAATTGTTGAACCATAAAACCCGTCAGCGGATCATTATTTTTCATTTCCCAAAACCCGGGCGGTCCCCCGCGGTAAAATTCCGGATCGCCGTGGTGATACGACCAAATACCCAGTCGGCTAGACTGAAGAATTTCCCCGTCCAGAATACCCATCCCAAAGCGAATCATCACGTCGAGATCCAAATCTTTTATCCGCCGCAAATCTTCTTCGCTGAGGCGATTGCGTTTGTCTGAATGAAAAAGATTTACTCGAAGGACAGTTTGATTGGCCGTAAACGCTGGAAAATCGGTCTTTTCTTGACTTTTAATTCGCAAAAAACGGTTTCGATAGAATCGATAAAGCAGGGGAGAGGAATCGCTAAAGGCGATGGAGTTTTTGGGTAAGATAATGTACAGCGCTGAAAAGTCGGCAACTTGCTGCAATTCAAGCAGCGCATTGATTTGCCACCGCTGTAATTTGAGCTCATCGACTAGGATGCCAATTTTAATTTTGCTTTTCATCAGGCCGAATTCAAATTGGTTAATATCCACTGTTGCAGCTTATTAGAAATGGCTTCGATGGAAAAATTATCAATAACCCACTGGCGACCTTCTTCAGCGCCTTGCAAGAAGTCGTCTTGGTTCGCCATAAGTTGCTCAAAGGCAAGCACGAGCTGGTGTTCGTCGCCGTCGGCTACCAATAGGCCCCACGGTTTTTTAATGATCTCAGGCAGACCACCCACGTTTGAACCAACGACAGGTCTTCCACAGGAGAGGGCTTCGAGTACAACAATGCCCTGCGTCTCGTAGTGACTGAATATCACCAATGCGGTGCAGGATTGGTAGCATTGAACCAGTTCATCACCACTCAGTTCACCCTTAAATTCAACGTGATTGGGCGCCAAATCTAGTTCTTGTGCCATTCGTTTGGTGGTCTCAAAGTCGACGCCGGTTCCGACCATTACTAATTTCGAGTCTGGATATTTTGCCTGAAATTGCTTGAATGCGCGCAGCAATCCGGCATTGTTTTTCGCTTTTTCGTCGAAGCAACCCACATTTAAAAAAGTTAGGTAAGGGCGTTTGGCGTATGGTGTAATCGCAAAGCGTTGGTTATCAATTGCATTAGGGATAATGACGGATGTTGGGTGAGAGATTCCCAACTGCCCCATGCCGTTGAGTAACGCTTGGGTTACGGCAGCTAATGAATTGGAGCGCCGCACCAAAAACTGAAGTATTTTCTTTTTGATAGGACTTTGAAAAAAGGCGTGGTTGACCGGTAAATACCTCGACCAGTGCTCAAGCACGAAATACGGGATTCCAACAAAACATTTGCACAAAAAAGGCGCAACCAGCGTTCGACCACCCACTTGGACCAAGAATGCCGTTGGCCACTTGTGCCGTTTGGCAACAAATACGATGAGTTGAAGGTGGCGAATTACATATCGAAACGGATTAATCAGCGGTCCCAATATTCCGGTTTTATTAACCAGGTAACTTCGATAAACGGGAATTCCGTCTTCCGTGCTCCATTCATCTGGTCTTGCAGTCGTACCTTGATGGAGGTAAATCACCACCACCTCAAAATGCCGTTGCAGGGCCTTATTGTGCTGAACCACAAAAAGTCCCAGCATTTGGTCCAGTGCGGTGGGATACCATCGCGGAAGAACAAAAAGTAAAGGCCGATTCTGATTCATGTTGGGTGGCTAAGTTACGTATTGAATAATTTTTTAGCACCTATTGTAATAATGAGAAAACAACTATATTTGCCGCCACAAATGGTGGTCGTAGCTCAGCCGGTTAGAGCGTCGGATTGTGGTTCCGAAGGTCGTGGGTTCGAGCCCCATCTTCCACCCAAATAGCCCTCGAAAGAGGGCTATTTTGTTTATACCCAAATCATGAAAACGGAAGCCATTTGGAACAGCGCCGATGATGAACGCGGAGATTTCATCATTTTTCACCGCTTTCAACAGATCGATTTAAATGGGGATCACCCTAAAATATTGGTGTCGATCTCTATAGAATACTCCACTTTTTTCGGCTCGGGTTTGCCCGATGACGACGGTTTTGACACCATCGACGCATTTGAAGATGCAGCAGCCGATTTTTTCGATCAAATAGACGGGTATGAGGTCTTTTGGATTTGCACGGGTAAAGGGAAGCTTACCTGGCTATTGACCAGCGATTACGCACAGGCACCTCCTTTTTCTTACCCTGCGGCACAGGTGCATTTAAACAGTGCTGATGAGTCAAAACAGTGGATCGCACAGTATCAATCCTTACTGGCAGATTGGAATAACAACCTATTGACGAGAGGTGAGTAACGAAATCAAGCTCATCGCTTTTCACAAGCCGCCGGGCTTTTTGAGTCAGTTTATCTGCGATCAGCCCAAGAAAAAGCTACTAACGCATTGGTTCTCCATCGACTCTCATTTAATGGCCATTGGTCGTTTGGACGAGGATAGTGAAGGCCTATTATTGCTCACCAATAACGGTTTGCTGAGTGAATATTTCCGGCAGTCTATTGTTTCAAAGGTATATCTAGCGCAAGTAGATGGCCAAATTCATCCACAAGCTTTGAATCAATTGCTTGAAGGGGTTTCCATCGGATTGGATGGTGAAAAAACAGTGGTAAAAGCTATGGAGGTTGCGATGATGGAATCTGAGCCTCATTACCCTCAAATTATACCCAATCGGGCAGGGAAACATCGACCTGCTAGCTGGATCTCTATTACCCTCAATGAGGGAAAGAACCGTCAAGTCAGAAAAATGACGGCTGCAGTGGGTTTTCCCACGCTTCGTTTGATACGCGTTCGCATTGGCGATATTTTTCTCGGCGATTTGAAGCCCGGTGAATACCGAGAAATGGATGCCACCAAGTATTTGCTTTAATCAACTGCACGCCTTCGGTTAACACATTGCGCGGAATACCATTTGAGTGGCCAACGGCTGAGGGACTCCTCAACCGAATGTTTTCTACCGCGGGTGATACATTTACCATTGGGATCAAGCGGATTTAATCCGATACCTTGATGGATAGGCAGGTCTTTAAAGTTAACCCGAAACAATCTCGTGAACATGACGTCTGAATGGACCAGCGGCTTGTTTACATCCCAATAGATCACCGCAATTTAGGTAGTCCCGAATCCGCTCAACAGGGTTAATGAGCCTCGCGCGTTCTGACTTTGTGGTTATTGTTGCTTGGAAATGAAACCCGAAAGCCCACGAAAATGTTTAATTCCTTAGTCTAACCGTGATCGATGAAATTTCGCAGCAACTGCTCACCCAAAGGTCCACTTTTCTCGGGGTGGAACTGCACCCCTGTGAAATTGTTTTTCCTCAGTGCCGTGGTAAAAGGCTGCTGATACGTGCATTGGGCAATACCGTGTTGCTGATCGATTGGTAGATAATAACTGTGCACATGGTAAAAATAACTTCCAGACGGGATCCTGTCGAAAAGTGAATCTCCTTGATGATCCACCGTATTCCATCCCATATGAGGTACTTTAAGAGTGGGTGCAAATTGAACGATTCGGCCATCAAAAATTCCCAAACCGGGTACATTTCCCTCTTCGCTAAAGGCGTTCATCAATTGCATGCCCAGGCAAATGCCTAAAACAGGCACTGCAAGAGACTTAATCACCTCAACTGCACCGCTCTCGTTCAATCGATTCATGGCGCTGGCGGCGTGACCAACACCGGGGAAAATTACTCGATCGGCTGAAATTAGCTCGTCTATATCATGGGTGAGTATTGGGTTAACACCGAGGCGATCTAAGGCGTAAATAACCGACTGGGTATTGCCAGCTCCGTAATCAATAATTGCTACTTTCATTACAGTACGCCCTTTGTGCTTGGTAAAACCAAGTGCTCTTTGTTTCTTTTGACAGCCATTTTGATGGCTTTGGCCCAAGCCTTGAAGATACTTTCAATTTTATGATGCTCGTTTTCGCCCTCTACTTTGATGTTAAGATTGGAAAGTGAGGTATCTGAAAACGATTTAAAAAAGTGTTTAAACATCTCAGTTGGCACGTCGCCCACTTTCTCGCGGGTAAATGTGGCGTCCCACACCAGCCACGGACGTCCCCCGAAATCAATAGCCACCTGAGCCAAACATTCATCCATGGGCAGCGAATAACCGTAACGTTCTATCCCAACTTTCGAAGCTAGGGATTTGCGAAAAGCTTCACCCAATGCCAATGCCGTGTCTTCAATGGTATGGTGTTCGTCGATATGCAGATCGCCTTTTACTTTGATGGTCAAGTCCAAATTGCCATGTCGAGAAAGTTGCTCGAGCATGTGGTCAAAAAAATGGAGTCCCGTGGAGATTTCGCTTTTTCCACTCCCATCGGGATTCAATTTAATATACACATCGGTTTCTTTGGTGATCCGCTTAATCTCTACTGCACGATTTTCTGAGAGGATAAAGTCAGTTATTTGCTCCCAATTCGATGCTCTAAATACACAACCGCTCTCCTGCAGCATCGTTTCGTCCTCTGGCGTAAGTCTATATCCTTTGCCCGAATCAAGAAATATGCCCTTAGCTCCTAAATTTTTTGCAAGCATACAGTCGGTGGGTCTATCTCCAATAACGTAGCTGTCTTGCAAGTTGTAATTTGGATTGTCGATGTAATGCGTTAGCATTCCCACCTGCGGTTTTCGATTCGGACTGTTCTCATGTGGAAAACTGCGGTCGATACATACCTCTTTAAAGGAAATACCTTCGCCTTGTAGGGTTTTAAGAAGAAACTGGTGGATCGATAGAAACGGCTCCTCGGGAAAAACCTCGGTACCTAAACCATCTTGGTTGGTAACCAGCACCAAATCATACTCTTGCAGGCTAACCAGTTTGCGCAGCTGGGTAATCAAACCGGGTAAAAGTGCCAGTTTGTTCCAGCTGTCTAATTGATAATTTTCTTGTGGTTCCTCAATGAGGGTGCCATCTTGATCGATGAATAAAATTTTTTTCAAAGCGTATAGAAGTTTTCAATTTGTTGACAGAGTAATTCATTTTGCGCCTGATTACCAACGGTGATTCGCAGTCCGTTTTCAACTTCTTTGCATCGATTGCGGATTACAATGCCTTTTGTCAGGAGATGCTGAAACAGCGCTGGGGCTTTATCAAATTTAACCAATAGGAAATTGGCTTTGGAAGGATAAATATGCAATACCCCCGAAGTATTTTGAAGGCGTTTAATAAGATTTTCCCGCAATTCAATCAACCGATCGGCGCTTTGCGAAACCAGGCCAGCCGTTTCAATGAGCTCCTTGGCTTTTTCTTGTGTTACGGCATTGATGTTGTACGGGGGCTTGATCAGATTGAGGTATGCAATGATCTCTGCGGTTGAATAAGCTACGCCCAATCGAAGAGCAGCTATAGACCACGCCTTGCTGAAGGTTTGCAAAATAACTAGGTTATCCAGTTGATCAATCCAAGGAATGAGTGATTCGCCCGGGGCGAAGTCGATGTATGCCTCGTCAATGACCACAATTCCATTAAACTGCTCACAATACGCCCGAAGCCGATCTCGATTGAGTTGATTGCCGGTTGGATTGTTGGGTGAGCAAAAAATTAAAATCTTGGTATTTTTTGGGATCAGAGAAAGGGTCTCTTGGGGAGCAGGGATATCAAAATCGGCATCCAATGGCCATTCGATCGCATCCACCTCGTTTACCGCAGCCGAAACTTTGTACATGCCATAGGTAGGTCCAAAGAAAACAACTCCGTCTTTGGCTGGTTGACAGAACACGCGATACAACAGGTCAATAGCCTCGTCGCTTCCATTCCCCAAGAATATTTGTTCCGATTGTACCCCTTTTAAAGTGGCCAAATCGCGTTTAAGTTCACGCTGGTGCGGATCGGGGTACCTCGAATACCGGCCGTCAAAAATATCTGCTAAGCTGTTTTCGTTGGCGTCGAGCAAAACCTCAGCGGTGCCCTCGAACTCATCTCTAGCCGTAGAGTAGGGAGTGATTTTCTGAATATTGGGTCTAACCCATTGATTTATAGGTGATTTCATAGCAAGGTATTTAATCGAACACGCACGGCGAGTTTGTGAGCATGTAAGCCTTCCGCCTCTGCCATGCATTCAACCCACGGCCCCACTTGACGAATGCCTTCGCTGCTGAGTTCTTGGATGGTAATTTTTTTGATGAATGAATCAACAGACACACCTGCCGTATATCTTGCAAATCCGTTGGTGGGCAAGGTGTGGTTGGTACCACTGGCATAGTCACCCACCGATTCCGGACTGTATGGCCCCAAAAAAATCGAGCCCGCATTGGTAATGCGTTCACTCCATTCACGTGCATTGATGGTATTGATAATGAGGTGCTCACAAGCGTATTGATTGACCATCTCAACCAGCTCGTCGGTGTGTTCGAAATAGAAGGCCTTACTGTTTCTGAGTGCCTTCTGAGCGATTTCTTTCCGAGGTAATTCCTCCAGAAGCTCTTCAATAGCTGTTGCTACTTTTTTGGCAAACCCGTCGTCGGTAGTGAATAACATAACTTGACTATCGGGGCCGTGTTCAGCTTGAGAAAGCAAATCGGCAGCCACAAAATAGGGATTTGCATTTTGATCGGCAATGACTGCCACTTCCGATGGTCCGGCCAGCATATCAATACCTACTCCCTCCATGCTTACCAATGCTTTTGCACAGGCCACATACTGGTTGCCGGGGCCAAAGATTTTGTCACATTTTTCAACTGTCTCTGTCCCGTAGGCCATGGCCGCAATAGCTTGTGCCCCACCGGTTTTATATATCTTTTGAATTCCCAGTTGCGATGCGCTGTAAAGTATGGCGGGGTGAATTTCGCCTTTTGAGTTCGGAGGGGTGCACAAAATCACCTCTTTTACTCCCGCAATTTGAGCCGGGACCCCCAACATAATAACGGTACTGAAGAGTGGGGCAGAGCCACCAGGAATGTAAAGACCTACCCGGTCAATTGCCGTCCATCGCCTTGAACAGCGAACCCCTGGCATGGTTTCCACCTCATCCTCCTGGTGCCATTGCGATTGGTGAAACGTTCTAACGTTACGGATAGCCCCTTGAATAGCCTCTTTGAGCTGATGGTCAACTCGCTCGGCAGATTGAATGATTTCCTGTGTTGTAACGGCGAGTGTGGCATCGGTATAGCCATCAAATTGAGAGTTGTAGGTCACCAATGCCCGATCGCCATTGATTCGAACCGCCCGCAAAATGGCATCAACCTTGTCTTTTAATTCGTTGAAATTGAGGCTAGGCCTGGCTAGCAGCTGGCTCCATTCCGATTTTGGCGGGTTGGTGAAGGATGTCAACATCAAACAAACATTTTTTCGATTGGTACAATTAGGATTCCCTCGGCACCCTTGTCGCGCAGAGCGTCAATGATATCCCAGAACTGATCCTCGTTTACTACCGAGTGAACAGAACTCCATCCGGGTTTGGCTAAGGGCATGATAGTGGGACTGTTCATTCCCGGAAGGATATCGCAAATAGCGTCGAGGTGCTCATTAGGAGCATTTAAAAGGATGTATTTGTTATTGGATGCCTGTTGAACCGATTTGATTCTAAAACAAATCTTATCCAGCAGCGTGGTGGCTTCTGCTGAAATGGTGTTGCCGCGGATCAGAACCGCTTCGCTTTGCATAACGGAATGCACCTCCTTTAATCCATTAGTGGCTAGGGTTGAACCCGTACTCACGATGTCGAAAATGGCGTCGGCGAGCCCAATAGAAGGAGCAATCTCTACTGACCCTGCAATTTCGTGAAGCTCCGCGTCAATTTGATTTTTGTCGAGGAAATTTTGGAGGATGGTGGGATAACTGGTTGCAATTTTTAGCCCGTTCAGATCGCTTATTTTTTCAAAAGCCATGGATCTGGGGACGGCAATGCTCAAACGGCATTTTCCAAAACCCAGCTCGAGATGCTCAATAACCTGCTTCGACGATTCTGCCAATACATTCTGACCCACAATACCAATATCGGCAACCCCATCAGCCACACAACCGGGAATGTCGTCGTCGCGGAGGAATAAGACCTCCAGCGGAAAATTGCTGGATGCAGAAAGCAGCTTGGAATGGTAGTTCTCCACCTTTATACCACAGGAGCGAAGCAGGTCAATCGACTTGTCGTGCAGTCGACCTCCTTTTTGAATTGCAATTCTTAGCTTTTGATCTTTCATTTTGTTTAATTCAAAAAAAAAGGGCTCACCAAAATGGTAAGCCCGTTATCATTGCACTACATGCACACAACCGCCGCTTACCGTTGGTAAGTGGTATGATGGTGATGAGTGGTGTTTGCAAAAATCATGGTGCAAAGAAAAAGCAATTTGACTGAATCGCGCAAACAAACGCATTATTTTTCGCTTCTCGAGTTGTTAAACTCTGCCAAATCCACATTCTATGGGTAGCACTTACCCGGTTGATCCAGTCGAGCCTCTTCATAGCCTGTGCGAAAAATCCCCCATCCAACGGCTTGGAATGGGGGATGATATCGTTGTGCGTTTTGTTAGGTGATCCGCTCATCATGAGCCAAGGAACGACGGGTTATCCTATAGAATGGGAATGGCGGGTGACCTGGTTTCCTGTATCCATGGAGTTCGATAGTGTCCTTTTGAAAGGAATTTATTTAAAAACTGCCTTTGGTGTCTGTGCGGGACGCTGCTGAACCGTAGTTTTTTGCATTATAACTCGGATTCCTCCAGAGGGGTTTTTCATTTCGTATTGTATGGCGCCATTGGCCAATTTGGTCACGGTTCCACCCATATCTTTGCGCACAGAATAGGGGCCATCAGCATTACAAACCAGCAATAAATAGCTATCTAATCCGTTTCTCCCGGCTATGCCATTGGGGCGACCCGGTTCCCCGGGGTTGGTCCAAATCTCGTACGTACCGTACCAGTAGTCGTAGCGATCAACGAAATACTCAAAATCGTAAATCCCATCTACAGTCGGATAGTACTCATCAAAATAGGGCTTCACGGGTACATCTGGATTGTTATCCCAATAACTGTAAGGGCGATAGTCGTCGTAGCTGATGCCATAAAAGGCTCTACCAGGATATCCATCGGGTCCCGGAGGTCCATCGGTTACCACTACACAAGATGAAACCATCGATACAGCGAAAAAAAGGATGATAAGGCGGATGTAGGTTTTCATGGCAATAGATTTGATTTGGTATTTACAAACTCCGTGCCAAAATCATAAATAATTAATAATCAGTTATTTAAAAGGTTAATTTTTAGAAATGATCAATTCGATTTTTGTCTTGGAGAGGGCCGCAACTTGTGCAAAACGGCGAATTTTATTGGCAGGGTATTTTTGGACTCTTGTCTTTACCGTTTTACAGCTTTGAATTTGTTGTGGGAAGGTTGATCTCAGGCAGGCTCTTGTTTGCCTATGGACACATCATCTGGGCGCGCCGGACAGCAGTTTGCCACTAAATAAGGTCATTAAATCGCAAGTAAGCCTTCGAATGAGGCTCATCATGCTGCCTACAGCGCTGTTAAGCGGTATTTTTTCGATATTTACCCCATGACACCTATCAGAAGTGAGGTTAAGTCTTGGATTAGAGCGGTGGCCATTGCATTGGCAGTGTTGGTAACCTACGTATGGTTTGTAGGTAATTGGTACATGGTTAGCTCGCCTTCGATGGAAGCTACACTTACCAAAGGCGACATGATCTACGTCAACAAATTGGCGTATGGAGCTCGCGTGCCGTATACGCCGATGAGTTTGCCATTTGAGTCGGGGTATGCATCATGGCCTCGCTTGGGATACCGCCGTCTTTGGGGATATAGCCATCCTAAAGTAGGCGATGTGGTGGCGTTTAACTATCCCGATTTAGATACATTGATCCCTGTTGATCAAAAGAGTGTCTGGGTGAAGCGTATTGTGGCTTTGCCGGGCGAGCAAATCCGCCTGACCCAAGCCAAAAGGCAAGGTTCTGAGGAAAAGGCCTCTTATGCCGATGCGCTAAAGTTTTCGTACCAAATTCAGTTGGAGGGTGATCCCGGCGCGTTTTTCACGCGATACCCACAGTCGCAGCCCTCTCGGACCTCTAATCAGAACGATTGGTTGGTAAGCCTAACCGCTAACGAAGCACGTGAGATAGAGGTCGATCGATCTGTATTGCGGATTTCTCCCCAATGGAAGTCGCCAGACGCTTTTGAATCGGAGGTGTTTCCGTACGAGTTATCGTATAAGTGGAATAGCGATTTTTACGGACCGCTATGGGTCCCCCGCGCCGGCGATTCCATTCGCCTAACCCTCGAAAACATTCCGGTTTACCGCCTTTGTATCGAAGTATTTGAAAATCACGACTTGGTTGAGTTGGGCAATCGATTTTACATCGATGGAAAAGAGGTGAGTCACTATCGATTTGCCCTTGATTATTATTTTGTCCTTGGCGATAATCGGCACAACAGCAGCGACAGCCGCTACTGGGGTTTCGTCCCCGAATCCTATCTCATCGGTAAGGTAGGAGGCATCCTTTTTTCCATCGATAAAAACGCACCTTGGCATGCATCTTTTAGAGGTGATAGATTTTTTAAAATATTGTAAATGAATATTTTATTACCTATTAATTACATAGGTACTTTAGATTACTGGGCACTCATTTCGCAGGCAGAACAGGTGGTCATCGATGATTTGGAACCTTTTGTGAAGCAGACATATCGGAATCGGATGGAGGTGTTGGGTAGCAACGGTGTTCAGTCGCTTTCCATACCGGTCAAAAAAGGCGCTCAGCGAATGCGCGAACTGAGTTGTGAAACAGCCGAGACATGGCGAAGACAGCATTGGCAAGCCCTTTTATCGGCCTACAACCACGCTCCCTATTTTGATGCGTTAGCCCCTGAATTGGCTTGGTTTTACGAGGAGAAAACGGAGCATATATTTCCCTCTTTGTTGCAGCTAATCTCGCAGTTTTGCCACCTATTACACTTATCGCAACCCGTTTTGCGATCAAACGCAGAGCAGATGCTGGACGATTCTTTCAGAGATTTTCGGGATCGATTTAAGCCCAGCAAAAACAAACAGCTATTCCTGCAGCCAGCCTACCACCAGGTATTTTCAGATCGATTTGCGTTTGCAGCCAATTTATCCCTTATCGATCTCATTGCTAATCAGGGTCCGCGTGCCCGCGATGTGCTAAAATCAATCCAAATCAAGCCACTTTAGTCGACGCGATGCTTACCTTTGGCCTCCTAATTGACTGAAAATGGAAATCATACCCGCCATTGATTTGATAAATGGCAAATGCGTCAGGCTTTCTGGTGGTGACTACCGACAAATGACGGTTTATTTCGACGATCCCTTAGATGCTGCACTTTTATTTGAAGACGCGGGAATTAAAAGGGTTCACATGGTCGATTTAGAGGGCGCTAAGGAAGGATATCCTGTGCAGTTGAGAGTCTTGGAGCGAATCGCCAGCAAAACAAAACTTCACATCGACTTTGGAGGCGGGTTGAAATCCTCACAGTCGGTTTCCGATGCATTCAACGCAGGCGCGCGTTATGTGAACATTGGCAGCGCCGCGGTCAAAACACCAGAACTTTTCGCCCAATGGTTGGATGATTTCGGCAGTCAGACCATTATTCTCGGAGCAGATTGCAAAGACAAGTTGGTTGCCATTGGGGGTTGGCTTGAGTCTACCCAGTTGGAAATCATATCCTTTCTTCGTGAGAAACTGGAGTTGGGAATTACACAGGCCTTTGTTACCGACATTAGTAAGGACGGACTTTTGAAAGGGCCTTCTTTCGAATTATACGCTGAGATTCAACAAGAACTTCCGAATTTATTTCTCATTGCCAGTGGCGGAGTGTCTTCTAAAAAAGACCTCGATCAATTGGCCGAGCAAGGGCTAGCTGCTGTGATTGTTGGCAAGGCTTTTTACGAGGGTCACATCACCATAAAACAACTTGCGGAATATGCTCACTAAGCGAATCATACCTTGTTTAGACATCAAAAACGGCACCACGGTTAAGGGTGTCAATTTTGTTGGCCTGCGCGAAATGGGCGATCCGGTGGAATTGGCCAAGCGCTACAGCGACGAAGGAGCAGATGAGTTGGTATTTCTGGATATCACGGCTACCGTTGAGAATCGCGGCACAATGGTGGAGTGGGTAGGACGAGTGGCTCACGTGATCAATATTCCCTTTACCGTTGGTGGTGGAATTAGTTCAGTTGAAGATGCTAAGCGACTTTTGGATGCGGGCGCCGATAAAATATCAGTCAATAGCGCAGCTTATAAGCGACCTGAATTATTGAGCGAGCTTGAATCTCAATTCGGAAAGCAATGCGTAGTGCTTGCCATTGATACTAATTTTGAACAGGGAGACTGGTTTGTTTACCTCAGTGGCGGGCGAATAAAAACCGAAACCCGATGCATGGATTGGGCCATTCAGGGCGAAAAATTAGGTGCGGGTGAAATTCTACTTACAAGCATGACAGCTGATGGTACCCGCGCCGGTTTTGCCCTTGATATCACGGGAAAGCTGGCTTCGACTTTGAACATACCGGTCATAGCCAGTGGGGGAGCCGGAACCACAGAACATTTTGTTGAGTTATTTGAAAAAACCAAGGCTGACGCAGCCCTTGCCGCGAGCATATTTCACGAAAACACCGTACCCTTGCAAGAGGTAAAAAGCAAACTGCGTTTGCACCAAATTCCCGTTAGATGATGAATCCGAATTTTGATAAACAAAATGGTTTAATACCGGCCATAGTGCAGGATGCAGCCAGTGGCGTGGTACTCATGTTGGGGTACATGAATCAAGAGGCAATCGACCAAACGCGCAGCACTAAACAGGTGACCTTTTTCTCGAGGTCGAAAAATCGACTCTGGGTAAAGGGTGAAACTTCGGGAAACTTTCTTAATCTGGTTAGCATGCATTTAGATTGCGATCAAGATACGCTGCTGGTTAAAGCCCATCCAGTGGGCCCGGCCTGTCATACCGGCGATCCAACCTGTTTTCACGACCAAGGTCCTGAGGGATTGTTGTTTTTGGGTGAACTGGAGAAGGTAATTGAAAATCGGGCTAAACAACCTAAAGCGGGTTCATACACCAGTGATCTCCTGGCGAGAGGAATAAACAAGGTAGCTCAAAAAGTGGGCGAAGAAGCGGTTGAATTGGTGATTGAGGCCAAAGACAACGATCAGGGACTTTTTCTCGGTGAAGCAGCCGACCTCCTGTATCATTACCTGATTCTACTTCGGGCAAAAGGTGCAAGCCTGAACGATGTGGTTGAAGTGCTCCAAAAGCGCCATCGTAAGTAAGCCTATCGATTTTTTGTATATTTGTTGTGTCTTTAGGGGTGCCTGTTGGCTGAGAAATACCCTCACTACCTGATCCGGGTAATACCGGCGTAGGGAAAAGAGTTTTGCGAGGCTCCTCTGAAGGCAATATTCTATGTATGGAGCTCTACTTTAATTCCGACCTTATTTCTTTACCTGAATCTGCCACCTTGGCCGATTTGCTGCTGCAATATGCTTTGATCGAAAAGAAGGGTATCGCAGTTGCCGTGAATGGCAAGGTAATTTCCCGAACTTTTTGGCCAGATACTTATTTACAAGCTAACGACAAAATCATTGTAATACGCGCAACCCAGGGGGGTTGAAAACCTATGAAAAAAGATCAAGTTCCCAATTCATCGGTAATATCTACCGAGCCTTTTCCGTCGTCTAAGAAAATTTTTGTTCCCGGTAAACTCCATCCTATTCAAGTGGCGATGCGGGAAATCGAGTTATCAGACACGGTCGATAAATTCAATGGCAAGGTGGAGAAAAATCCATCTGTTACCGTTTACGATACCTCGGGACCGTACACCGATCCCAACTTTCAAATTGATGTAAAACGCGGTCTTCCCCGTCTGCGAGAGGAGTGGATCAAGAGCAGGGGTGATGTGGAGGAACTTACTTCCATCAGCTCGGCTTATGGCTTGCAGCGCTTGAGTGAATCAGAATTGGATCACCTGAGGTTTGAACACCTCAAAAACCCGTTGCGCGCTTTGCCTGGCAAGAATGTTTCTCAATTGCACTATGCCAAACAAGGGATTATAACCCCTGAAATGGAGTATGTTGCCATTCGAGAGAATCAGCGAATTGACGAGATTCAATTAGGCGATAAACTAGCCGTGCAGCACGCCGGCCAAAGCTTCGGGGCCAACACCCCCCACAGCCATATCACCCCAGAATTCGTTCGGCAGGAGATTGCGGCCGGGAGAGCTATTATTCCCAACAACATCAATCACCCAGAGTCAGAACCCATGATCATTGGGAGGAATTTTCTGGTGAAAATCAACGCCAATATTGGCAACTCGGCTGTTAGCTCTAGCATTGAAGAGGAAGTTGAAAAAATGGTTTGGGCAACGCGATGGGGTGCTGATACTGTAATGGATTTATCGACGGGTAAAAACATCCATGAAACGAGAGAATGGATTATCCGAAACTCACCCGTTCCCATTGGAACTGTACCCATATACCAGGCCCTGGAGAAGGTGAATGGAAAAGCAGAGGATCTTACCTGGGAGATCTTTAAAGACACACTGATAGAGCAAGCCGAGCAGGGTGTGGATTACTTTACCATCCATGCCGGTGTTCGCCTAGCGTATATTCCCCTCACGGCATCACGGGTTACCGGGATTGTGTCACGAGGGGGATCTATAATGGCTAAATGGTGTTTGGCCCACCATAAAGAAAACTTCTTGTACACGCATTTCGAGGAGATCTGCGAAATCATGAAGGCTTATGACGTGGCGTTTTCGCTGGGCGACGGATTGCGCCCGGGATCTATTGCCGATGCAAACGATCGCGCACAGTTTGCCGAATTGGAGACCTTAGGCGAGTTGACCAAAATAGCTTGGAAACACGATATCCAAGTGATGATTGAAGGTCCAGGTCACGTGCCTATGCACATGATCAAAGAGAATATGGACAAACAACTCAAAGAATGTCACGAAGCGCCTTTTTATACATTGGGACCCCTCACAACAGACATTGCCCCGGGCTATGACCACATTACATCGGCTATTGGTGCAGCCATGATAGGGTGGTTTGGCACGGCGATGTTGTGTTACGTTACTCCAAAAGAACATTTGGGTCTGCCGAACAAAAAAGACGTAAAAGATGGGGTGATCACTTACAAATTGGCAGCCCACGCAGCCGATTTAGCGAAAGGACACCCCGGAGCCCAGTATCGCGACAACGCGCTGAGCAAAGCTCGCTTTGAGTTTAGATGGCAAGACCAGTTTAATTTGTCGCTCGATCCGGTTACTGCAAGAGAATATCACGATGAAACGCTTCCGGCTGAGGGTGCAAAAATCGCCCATTTCTGCTCCATGTGCGGTCCTCATTTCTGCAGTATGAAAATCACACAAGATGTTAGGAAATACGCCGAGGAAAAGGGCATAGAGGCCAATGAGGAAGTTCTCGCTGAAGGCATGAAAGAAATGTCGGAAGAGTTCAAAAAGTCGGGCTCTGAACTGTACTTATGAGCGATTTCAAGGTGATAGTAATCAGCCCGCCTAGCGAGTTTCCCCACGAATCGAGTTGGGTTAATCTGCTGTTTGAGAACGGATTAAAATATTATCACCTGCGCAAGAAGGAATGTCCCGATTTTGACATCGCCGCCTTTTTTGCCGGAATAGACAAGCATTTTCACCATCGTATAGCTCTTCACGGTAATCCACTTTGGTTGAGCAAAGGGGATTTTGGTGGATTTCACGGGAGTCTAGATGATCAAAAACAATTAACACCCGACTTTTCCGGCCGTTTGTCATCGAACCTAAAAAACTGGAAACAGGCCGATGATCGGGAACGGGATATGGATTACTACCTGGTGTCGCCGGTTTTCGACAGCATATCCAAACCTGGATATCGCGCAAACAACGATCTTTTGCATATTCCTCACTCGTTAAGACATCTTCCGCTTGTAGCCTTAGGGGGTGTAAATGCATTGAATACCAAGCTGGCACTGCACAGTGGATACCAAGGTGTGGCGTTACTAGGTACCATCTGGAATTCGGGCGATCCGCTGGGTGCCTTTTTAGATATCCAACAAATCTCTGTCGGAAGTCATGCCTAAAAAACGACCATTGGTATTGAGCATTGGCGGCTTCGATCCGTCGGGAGGCGCTGGGGTTTTGGCTGATATTAAAACCTTTGAGCAATGCAAAGCATTGGGAATGTCGGTTTTAACCGCTATAACCGTTCAAACGGAGGACCATTTTGACTCGAATCAGTGGTTGTCGATCGATGAGGTAATAAAAACCTTGTCGGTATTGGGTTCCCGATATCGCTTCGAGGCGGTTAAAATAGGTGTGGTGCCTGATGTGAGCTTTCTGAATCTGCTGCTGAGTCACATACACCAAATTTGGCCCCAAACAACAGTGGTTTGGGATCCAGTTTTAAAGGCATCTGCTGGATTCCAATTCTTTAGCGAATCGCATACGAGGGTGGATTGGTCAAAAATACATGTAATAACCCCCAATGTACCGGAATGGGAATATTTGGGCCAAGGTTCTCCCCATCCGTTTGCATCTAATCCCAAATTAAACGTGATTGAAACTGGCGGGCATGCCCAGCGCTTGGGGGTGGATACGTGGTTGCAAGCTGACAAATCGCGCCACTATTTACCTCGTCGGCTATCAGAATGGGGCAAACACGGCAGTGGCTGTGTTTTCTCGGCTGCCCTTTGCGCATTTTTGGCTCGCGGCTTTGGCATGCATCATTCTATTCTGAAAAGCAAGCGGTATATGGAATCGTTTTTATCGTCTAATCCTACGCTATTGGGATTTCATAAACTTTAAACTAATGCTTCCGGTAATTCAGTATATTTCGCAAGGAAACAGTTACTTAGATCATTTAGAATCTATTCAAGAGTGCTTAGATGGTGGAATTCGCTGCATTCAGTTACGTGTAAAGAAAGGGAGCTTTGAGCCCGATTATTTGGAACTCATTGGCGAGGTAAAAAAGCGCTGCAGAGAGGTAGGGGCGTTGTTTATTATCAACGACCACGTGGGTTTGGTGCGCGCGTTTGATGTCGATGGAGTTCACTTGGGGCAGGGAGACCTCAGTTACGCGGAAGCCAGGCGAATTTTAGGACCAGACAAGATTATAGGAAGGACGGCCAATACCAAGGAACAGCTGCGCTATGAACTAGAGCAGGGTTGTGATTACATCGGATTGGGACCCTATCGCCATACCCATACCAAGACTCATCTGGCACCCATACTGGGCATTGGGGGTTTGCTCGATGCCATGATGGATGTGCATAGGCGCTATCCTCAACTTCCGGTCTATGCCGTTGGGGGCATCGAACTGGCCGATCTAGCTGAGATTCGGAGTGCAGGCCTTGCCGGTGTGGCTGTTTCGGGCGCCCTTTTCAAAACAAAACAAACACGGCTGTGGGTTGACACTGCCGCAAAAATATTTAGACATGAGTAACGATCAACTTAGTTTGGGCGGGGCGTTTTTTGGCTCTCGTTTGTTCACAGGAACGGGTAAGTTTAGTTCGGTACAGGTAATGGGAGAGGCTCTGCGTGCATCGGGTACGGAGCTAACCACTGTAGCCCTTAAACGCGTTGACTTAAGCAGCGACGAAGATCAAATGCTGAAGCATATCGACACTGAAAAAGTTCGTTTATGGCCCAATACCTCTGGGGTTCGCAACGCAAAAGAGGCTGTTCTGGCCGCGCAGTTGGCTCGAGAAGCTTTGCAAACCAATTGGTTAAAGCTTGAGATACATCCCGATCCGAAGTACCTATTGCCGGATCCCATTGAAACCCTTCAGGCATGCGAAGCCTTGGCTAAATTGGGTTTTATTGTGCTGCCTTATATTCACGCTGATCCCGTTCTTTGTAAGCGATTAGAAGACGCTGGTGCCGCGGCTGTCATGCCACTAGGTGCCCCGATAGGCACCAATAAAGGTTTGCGCACCATTGATTTCCTCGAAATTATCATTGAGCAATCGCGTGTACCGGTTATTGTAGATGCCGGTATTGGCGCTCCGTCAGATGCTTCAAAAGCCATGGAGATCGGTGCCGATGCCGTGCTAGTCAATACCGCCATTGCGGTGGCTCAAGATCCGATAGGTATGGCTAACGCATTTCGCTTGGCAGTAGAGGCGGGAAGACAAGCTTATTTGTCGAAACTCGCCCCTATTCAATCGCATGCGCAAGCAAGCAGTCCGTTTACCAAATTTTTAGACGAATGAGCTCTTTCATAGAGGAATACCGACGTTGGCCATGGGAGCGGGTGGTGGATCTTATCTACCACTCAACCGAAGCCGATGTGGAACGAGCGCTTGCCAGCAAACGCCGTTCGATGAATGATTTTGCTGCACTGGTCTCTCCGGCAGCTTCTGGTCTCTTGGAGTCTATGGCACAGTTAAGCCACCAACTGACCACCGAGCGTTTTGGGAAAACCATTCAGATGTACATTCCGCTCTATCTTTCGAATGAGTGTCAGAATATTTGCACCTATTGCGGATTTAGTCTGGATAACAAATTGCCGCGCAAAACCCTGAGTCATCCTGAATTACTCCAGGAAATAGAGGTGATTAAATTTATGGGGTATGATCATGTTTTGTTGGTAACCGGTGAAGCAAACAAAACGGTTGGAGTTGATTATTTCAAGGAAATTCTGCCCTTGGTGGATCGACATTTTTCTCAAATCGCCATGGAGGTGCAGCCGATGGATCAGAGCGATTATGAGACTTTGATTCCGCTGGGTCTTCACACCGTATTGGTTTACCAAGAAACCTATCGAGAGGAAACCTACAAAGAGCACCATCCAAAGGGGAAAAAATCGAATTTTGAGTATCGTTTAGACACTCCCGATCGGCTAGGTAGGGCAGGTATACATAAAATTGGTTTGGGGGTGCTTTTGGGGCTGGAAGATTGGCGTGTTGATAGTTTTTATACCGCCCTCCATCTCAGGTACTTGGAAAAAACGTATTGGAAAACCAAGTTTACGTTGTCGTTTCCTCGTTTGCGACCTCATGTGGGTGGCCTTAATCCGAAGGTTGAGATGAACGACCGGGAGCTGGTGCAGTTAATTACTTCATACCGCATATTCGATCAGGAAGCGGAATTGAGTCTTAGCACCCGCGAATCGGAGCATTTTAGAAATCACATCATTCCGCTGGGTATTACATCAATGTCGGCGGGTTCAAAAACCAACCCCGGTGGCTATAAAGTGGAGCCCCAAAGTTTGGAGCAATTTGAGATTAGCGATGAGCGTTCTCCGATGCACATAGCAGAAATAATCAAGAGCAAGGGCTATGAACCTGTATGGAAGGATTGGGATCGCGTAATTCGATGATTTATGCTGAGCGAAAGGGAATTACACAGATACAGTAGGCATATCATCTTAGATGCTTTTGGCTTGTCTGCCCAGCAGAAGTTAAAAAGCGCCACGGTCTTGGTCATAGGTTGCGGTGGACTTAGTCATCCCGCTCTGCAGTACCTGAACGCTGCTGGGGTTGGCACTATTAAATGGGTAGATGCCGACCGAGTGGATCCCAGTAATTTACAGCGCCAAATTCTATTTGATGAGAGCGATCAAGGACGTTATAAAGTTGATGTAGCAGCCGAAAAATTGGCCAAACAAAATCCATGGACGCATCTGGTGCCCATACGATCTAATTTCAATGCAGATAACGCTTTAGCATTGCTTGAGGGTGTAGATGTCGTTATTGATGGCTGCGATAATTTCGCTACCCGCTATTTGGTGAATGACGCCTGTATTATCCGAGGGGTTCCATTTGTGTATGGCGCCATTTTTAAATTCTCGGCTCAAGTGTCTGTTTTTAATCACCAGGGCGGACCCAGTTATCGATGTTTATACCCTGAACCGCCAGAAGCGGGTGAAATGCCAGGCTGCGGTGAAATAGGTGTATTGGGCGTGGTTCCCGGTTTGGCTGGAAGCTTGCAGGCCCTAGAGGCCATAAAAGTAATAACAGGCGTGGGCAATCCTCTGTCTGGAAAACTGTGGTGTGCAGATTTTTTAACCAACGTTCATCAGGTGTTCGAAATTGAACGAATGGAGCAAAATTTTCAAATCACCCAACTTTCAGATAGCGCTAATTATTGCATATTTAATTTTGAATCAATTAATTACGATGACTACTTAAACTTAAAAGAGAAGTGCATATTGATCGATGTCAGATCGGAGCAGGAGCATCAGCAGCAAAATATTGGTGGAATAAATGTGCCGGTTGAACGCTGGCCCGCTGCATTCGACGATCTCCAATTAGACCCAATTATTCCCGTAATCTTACACTGTAAAAGTGGTATTAGAGCCAAGAGAGTCGCTCAGTTATCCATATGGAATGGATTCCAAGTGAAGGTTTTAGAAGGTTTACCGCTTTGATTTTTGTGTCTTCTTTGGCGATTTGCCCTTCCGCTTGGGTTGGGGCTTTGCGGTCTCCGGTTTAGCAACAGGGGCTGTAACTTCACTTTTCATCATGACGTCGGCACTGGTTAGAGGTCGCTCTTTTCCCCTCCAATTCAAACCAGACAACATCAATTCGCTTGACCCTAACTTGTCGATAGCAAGCGCTTTGGCAACGGGCTCAACCAAAAACGTAATACTTTCGATTTGTTTTTTGCCCAGCTTAATATCGATATTGGAACATTCGGCTTTGTTGATTCCGATTAAACTTTTGGTGCTATCGGGTTCGTCTTCTTGGATGTAATAAATGGTTTGGCCGTTTCCACTGACAAAAACCCTCGATAATTCGCGGCCGGTAAAGTAACCAAACAATTCTCGCCCTTTAATCTGATTGTACATCTGGTATGTAGTGTCGACCAACTGGGTGATGAAGGCGTCTTTGTTTACGTACATTTCCTTGGGATTTTTACCATCGTTATAGATGATAATTTGCTCTCCTGTAATTTGATTGTTCTCGTTCCAAATCACCGGCGCATTAAGCATGGTAATGGAGCTATCCTTTCCGCTGTAAATCAATGTATCGCAAACGCCTTGCAAATCGTTCTTGAAATATGAAACCTGATGGTAAGCCAAAAGGGTTTTTATACCCAATGAATCCTCGAAACTGAATAAGGTATCTGCTTTCAGATACAGGCTGTCGGATTCAAACAGTTTAATAGCTCTGGGTTGTTGGGTGACAAGGGATTTTTTCTCCTTCTCAAAATAAATCCCGTAGTCCCCGTAAATCAGGAAGTCATTCACCGTGTCGGTAATCACCACCTGTTTAAATACTTCTCCAATGCCTTTATTGCGATCGTAAAAAAGGCTATCGCCAGTTAATTTTTGCTCGTTGCTGACCAGGAACGCATTTTCATCAAAGCGAGCCTGATTTCGCTTGGTGTCGTAATTCCCATTTTCAGCGTAGAGCAGGTTTTCATCCGATTGAATAACGGTAGGTCCGAAGAAGTAGGCAATTTCACGGGCATTGTCGTAATCCATTGTATCTGTATTCACCGTGTAATCGGGATTCACCAGTACCACGTTTTCTTTGAAGTAGAACATTTTTGATTTCGAAACGTAGGTCCCTTTTCGGCTGGTTAGGGTATTTTTATTGGCTTTTGATTCGATTCGACCTCCGGTGGTGTAGTAGGCTTCTGATTTTTCTACGTTGTACAGCAGCACATCGGTGGTCAATTCCATGTCCTTCTCTTGCAAACTTACATCGCCTACCACCTTACCTTGCTTCAGGTTGCCGTTGTAAAAGAGACTATCACCGAACAGAAACAGGGTATCACCTTGGTTAATTTCCACATCGCCGAATGCCTCAAAGCGATTGGTGGCTTGATAGAGTAGGGCACTGTCGCATATCATGATCACCTCGTTGTGCATCAATTGCACATTTCCCACCAAGAATTGCGCCTCGGCGCTAATTTTGGCATCAAACTGAACGCGATCGGCGTTGAGAATTTCAATGCGTTTGGGCTGCGCGTTTTGTGCCTGTAGACCCCAAGAACATAAAACCGCCAGTGTAAAACCCAATGCGTATTTGCAAAAAAGACCCCGAATGGAGTCTTTTAAAATATGGTTTGTGGCGATTTGATTAGACATCATGGCGCAACTGCTGGGGCGTAATCTTTGATTAGGGTTTGTTTGCGGTCTGGACCTAGTGAAATAAATACAATAGGCACCTCTAATTCACGCTCCAGATAGGCGATATAATCGCTCAGGTTTTTAGGTAGTTTGCTCAGTTCATCGATTTGGGTGAGGTCTTCATCCCAGCCCGGAAGCTCGGTATAAACTGGCACCACTTGGTTGCCTGTAATATCGAAAGGAAGGTAATCGATGGTTTGTCCTTCGTACTGATAGTGGGTACAAACCTTAATGGCACCGAATCCAGAGAGCACGTCGGCCTTGGTCATGCAGAGCTGTGTAACCCCGTTAACCATGATTGCGTATTTGAGGGCAGGTAGGTCTAACCAACCACATCTGCGCGGGCGTCCCGTTGTTGCGCCAAATTCGTGACCTTTTTGTCGCAATTTTTCACCCTGCTCATCGTGCAGCTCAGTGGGGAATGGCCCACTGCCCACTCGGGTGCAATAGGCCTTAAATATTCCAATTACCTCACCAATTCGGTTTGGAGCAATGCCCAGTCCGGTACAGGCCCCAGCGGTAACCGTATTACTGGAAGTTACAAATGGATAGGTGCCAAAATCAATGTCCAGAAGTGATCCCTGAGCCCCTTCGGCCAAGATGCGTTGACCGGTTTTGAGTTTGTCGTTTAAAAAGTGCTCTGAATCGATCACCGTAAGTTCTCTAATGCTGGCGATGCTCTCAAACCAAGCTTCTTCCAGGGGCTCCAGTTGGTATTCGAATTGGTAAAAGCTAAGGAGCCTCTTGTGTTTTTCAACTAAGTTTTTGTACTGAACATCAAAGTCGGCCGCAAAAATATCACCAATGCGCAGTCCGTTTCTCCCGGTTTTGTCCATGTAAGTTGGACCAATGCCTTTAAGGGTGGATCCAATTTTAGTTTTGCCCTTGTCGGCCTCACTGGCCGCATCAAGCAATCGGTGAGTTGGCAGAATGAGATGGGCTTTTTTCGAAATGAGCAGCTTAGACTTCACATCTACGCCCATTTCTTTCAAACTGTTTATCTCTTTGCGGAAGATAACCGGATCAATTACTACACCGTTTCCGATTACATTGATCGCATTATCTCTAAAAATACCCGAAGGTATAGTATGCAGTACGTGTTTGATGGAATTGAACTCAAGCGTGTGCCCAGCGTTAGGTCCTCCCTGGAATCGGGCTATAACATTGTACTTTGGGGTTAAGACATCTACAATCTTTCCTTTTCCCTCGTCTCCCCACTGGAGACCTAACAGTACATCTACTTTCATTTTAAGGCTTAAAATTCACAAAGCGGCAAATATAATGCTTCGCTACGGTATAAAAAACTTTATCCCAATTAATCCCCAACGGCTTTTCGGGAGAATTTATCCTATGAACTGAATTCATTGCTTATTCCACCTCCACGCGTTCTACGGAGTAGATGCCAGGTATGTTCCTCAGCTCTGACGTCAGTCGATTCAGATGATCGGTATCGTTCACGTATAGCACTATTTTTCCTTCGAAAATTCCGTCGTAGCTCTCAAAACTTATGGAGCGCATATTGATGTTCATTTGCGTTGAAATGGTGCTGGTTATGCGGTGTACAAGGCCTATGTCATCAATTCCTTTAAACTTCACCCCAGCCAAGAACTCAACTTCGTTGTCGCTGTTCCATTTGGCTTGAATAACTCTGTAAGCGTAATTGCTCATGAGCTGTACCGCATTGGGGCAGTTAAGTCGGTGAATTTTGATCCCCTCGTTGATGGTCAAAAATCCAAAAACCTTGTCACCCGGTATGGGATTACAGCAGGGGCTCAGTTTGTAGTCGAAAGACGATTTGGTGTCACCCAACACGATCACCTTGTCTTTTTCTTTGCCTTTCGACAGCAGTTCAAGCATGTGTTGGTCGCTTGTATCTTTCTGCGGTATTTTAGGTCCGTCTTCGGGTAGTTTTAATCGACCATTGGTAAGCTGAAGTTCCTTTATTTTATTGATATTCAGCTTGTTTTTGGCAATTTTATAGTAAAGATCTTGAGTGCTTTCCTCGTGGAAGAATTTTTCAATTACACTGATGTTCTCGCTGTTGAATGGGATTTTCAAGTGATCGAGTTTTTTATGCAAGATCTCTTTACCCTCGGTGGCAATCTTTTTTTTCTCCTCTTTGAGTAAGTCTTTGATTTTGGACTTGGCTTTTGCGGTGACCACGTATTTTAACCAATCCTCTTTCGGGGTCTGTTTCTTGGAGGTGATGATTTCGACCTGGTCGCCGCTTTTGAGTTTGAAGCTAAGTGGAACCAGCTTGTTATTTACTTTGGCCCCAAGGCAATGCGAGCCCACTTGCGAGTGGATTTCGAAGGCAAAATCGAGTGCGGTGGCGTCTTTTGGGAGTTTTTTGAGCTCACCATTGGGGGTGAAAACAAAAATTTCATCAGAGAACAGATTCAGCTTAAAATCATCGATGAAATCAAGTGCGCCGGCGTCACTGGTCTCTAGCGACTCGCGTATCTTAACCAACCAGTGATCTAAAGCGCTCTCTTGGTTGGTTTGTTCTTTGTATTTCCAGTGTGCCGCGTAACCCTTTTCTGCGATTTCATCCATTCGTTGGGTTCTGATCTGAACTTCAACCCACTTGCCGGTAGGACTCATCACTGTGGTGTGAAGGCTTTCGTATCCGTTGCTCTTAGGCGATGAGATCCAATCTCGCAATCGATCTGGGCTGGGCTGGTAATAATCGGTTACCACAGAATACGCCTTCCAACACTCTGCTTTTTCAGAATCGGGTTTGGTTTGTAAAATAATCCGAATAGCGAAGAGGTCATATATCTCCTCAAACGGGATGTTTTTGTTCTTGATCTTGTTGTAAATCGAGTAGATCGATTTGGTCCGGCTTTTGATCTCGAAAGTAAAACCCTGTTTGTCAAGCTCTCGTTTAATTGGCAGCGAAAAGGCGGCAATGAAGCGATTTCTAACGGCCTTCGACTTCTCAAGTTTTTCAACTATTTCGGTGTACAGTTCGGGCTCGGTGAATTTCAGGGAAAGATCCTCAAGTTCACTTTTGATGTTGTACAGACCCAATCGATGTGCCAGTGGAGCGTATAAAAAGAGGGTTTCATTGGCTATTTTTAGTTGCTTCGGTCCTGCCATGCTCTCCAAGGTTCGCATGTTGTGCAGTCGGTCGGCCAATTTGATGAGGATCACTCGTACGTCGTCGCTCAGGGTGAGCAGCATTTTCCTGAAATTCTCTGCCTGCAGTGATGAACTTTGGTCGAATATCCCAGATATTTTGGTAAGGCCGTCAATGATTTTCCTCACTTTTTTACCAAACCAGCGCTCAACGTCGTCGAGGGTAATGTCGGTGTCTTCCACCGTATCGTGAAGCAGGGCACAGACAATAGAGGTTGGTCCGAGGCCAATTTCCTCAGCGGTAATTCGCGCAACCGCGATGGGGTGATAAATGTATGGTTCGCCTGATTTGCGGCGCATGTCTTTATGGGCCTCGACCGCAATATCGAAGGCCTTCCGAATCATGCGCGTATCTTCCTTGTTTCGCACCTTGCGGCACGACTTCAACAAGCCCTTGTAGGCATTTAGAATCTCCTTACGCTCTTTCTCTAAATCAATCTCTGTGTGCATAGGCGCGAATTACAAAGCAGGCAATACCTTTGACTCAACCGTACCGAATCCAACGCGAATGCCATTGCGCTCCGAGTAACCTGACATTACCACAATATCTCCATCGTTGATGAATTTTCGCTCTGACCCGTCGTTCATTTTGATAGGTTTTTCGCCCCTCCAAGCCAACTCCAACATGGATCCAAAGCTTGACGGATCGGGTCCAGAGATGGTTCCAGATGCCAATACATCACCTGCATTGATGTTGCAGCCGTTGATGGTGTGGTGCGCGAGTTGCTGAACCATATTCCAATACATGAATTTATAGTTGGAACTACAAACCCGTGTAGCGAGGCTTTCGTTGGGTTTGATATCGACAAAGAGATTGATATCATAGTGCCAGTTTCCTGTGTATTCCAGGTAAGGTAAAACCTTGGGTTCTTGTGCAGGACCCTCCACTTTAAAGGGTTCCAGCGCATCGAGTGTTACTACCCACGGCGACATGCTGGAGGCGAAATTTTTTGCAAGAAATGGACCCAGCGGGACATATTCCCATGATTGGATATCTCTTGCGCTCCAGTCGTTAAAAAGCGTCAATCCAAAGATGTAATGCTCAGCTTCAGCCGTTGAAATGGATTCTCCCAGAGGTTTACCGGGAAAGGTAATAAAGGCAACCTCCAACTCGAAATCGAGATTTCTACACGGTCCAAAAGACGGCGCCTCTGCATCGGCAGGCTTAAACTGACCTTTTGGTCGGCGAATAGGGACACCCGACGGTATGATGGACGAAGCTCTACCGTGATAGCCCACGGGTATGTGTTTCCAGTTTGGCAATAACGCGTTGGCGGGATCCCTGAACATCTTCCCCACGTTGGTGGCGTGATCCATGCTGGAATAGAAATCGGTGTAGTCGCCAATTTTGACGGGTAGTAGCATTTCCACCTCGCTCTGATCAAAAATAACTTGTTGCACGTGTATGTCGTGCTCTTGAAGATCGGGATTGGTTTCATCTAACAGATCGCTAACCCGATTGCGCAATTCCCGACAAGCTGCTTTTCCGTGCTTAATTATTTCATTTAAGTTATCGCAGAAAAAATCCTCTAATTCAAATGGTTGGTTCTTAAAATAACCTAGGATAGCAAGTGAGTAAAGATCCAGAACCTTGTCGCCAATGGCTACCCCAACGCGGGGTTTAAAAAACTCGGTTTTAAAGACGCCAAATGGTAAATTTTGCATGGTAAAATCGCTGTTTGCAGGGACTGGAATCCATGATTTACGCTTCGGATCATTTGCTCTGATGCTCATTGGGATTGAATTTTAACAAATCTAAATAAAATGAAAAAGGGCAGAATGTTCTCTGCCCTAAAAATAGTGAACTCTTATCGATTTTAATAGGCGAATAAAGGGAAACGGCCCATTACATCGGCTACTTTTTTTCCAATGGCAGCCAGCTGTTGATCATTATCGGCATGAGTGATGGCCTCGTGGATTAGATTGGCAACTACCATCACATCAGATTCTTTCAATCCTCTGGTGGTGATGGCCGCCGTTCCTAGGCGAATACCTGAGGTTACAAATGGCGATTTGTCATCGAAGGGAACCATATTCTTGTTGACCGTAATGTGCGCTTTGCCCAATGCTTCCTCGGCCGCCTTTCCCGTGATGTTCTTGCTTCTCAGGTCGATAAGCATGCTGTGGTTCTCGGTTCCACCAGAAATCACTCCGAATCCGAAATCAACCATCGATTTGGCAAGAACTGCAGCGTTCGAGATGACTTGCTGGCCATAGGCCCGAAATTCAGGTCTTAGCGCCTCTCCAAAAGCCACGGCTTTAGCAGCAATAACGTGTTCTAGCGGTCCGCCTTGCGTGCCTGGAAAAACTGCTGCATCTAGAAGGCTCGACATCATTCGAATTTCTCCTTTTGGTGTTTTGATACCGTAAGGATTTTCGAAGTCCTTGCCCATTAAGATGAGCCCCCCGCGAGGGCCGCGCAAGGTTTTGTGGGTCGTTGTAGTTACAATATGACAGTGAGGCAGTGGATCCTTGAGCAATTTCCCAGCAATCAGGCCTGCAGGGTGAGAAATATCTGCAAGAAGGAGGGCACCAACCGAATCAGCAATCTGACGAAGCCTGGCGTAATCCCAATCGCGAGAATAGGCTGAGGCACCGCAAATTAGCATCTTGGGCTTTACTTCCAGTGCCTTGGCTTCCACTTTGTTGTAGTCGATTCTGCCTGTTTCCTTCTCAACGCCGTAAAAATGAGGCTCATAGAGTTTTCCTGAGAAGTTAACTGGAGACCCGTGGGTCAGGTGACCGCCGTGGCTGAGGTCAAATCCAAGAATTCGGTCGCCTGGTTTGAGGCAGGCCAACATAACCGCGGCATTGGCTTGTGCACCGCTGTGTGGCTGCACGTTTGCCCAAACGGCACCAAAAAGTTCTTTAATCCGGTCAATTGCCAGCTGTTCTACCACATCAACCACTTCGCATCCACCGTAATATCGCTTACCGGGCAGACCCTCTGCGTATTTATTGGTCAAAATGGAACCCATTGCCTGCATAACTTGATCGCTAACGTAGTTTTCGCTGGCTATCAATTCTATGCCAAAAGTTTGGCGATGGCGCTCTTTTTCAATGAGATCGAAGATAACTGAATCTGTGGTCATGGATGAAACATTTTCGGTGCCGAAAGTAAGCACTTTTCGCTGATTATAGTACAATTGATTCAACCGAAAGGTTAAGAGTTTGCGGCTGCTTTTTGTGAATCCAAAGTTGGATCGGCCATATACTTGCGAAGGGTTCGCCAACTGAAAAACAAGGCAAAGGCCATCAAAATGGCACCTAGTAGGAAAGCAGCCCCGGGAAAATGGATATACCCATCGGCGCGAGTTGCCTCAAAAAACAGGGTGTTCATGAGCAGCGGACCCACAATGGAAGTGGCACTCATCAAGCTGGTCAAGGCACCCTGCAATTCGCCTTGGGCATTGGTTGGAAATGCTGAAGATATAATGCCTTGAATAGATGGTCCGGCAATGCCTCCCAGGCAATAGGGAATGAGGAATACAATCATCATCCAGCCGGTAGATGCCATTGAAAACAACAACAAACCCAATGCCGACATGGCCAAGCCGAGGTAGGTAGCGCGCCGTGTACCCAGTTTTGGAATTAACCATCGGATAAGACCTCCCTGAACGGCAGCAATGAGGACTCCCACAATTCCAAGGCTATACCCAACCTGGGTTGAGTTCCACTTAAACTTAAACATGGTGTAAAAACTCCAGTTCGACTGAACCGAGTGGGAGGCTATGTATATGAGTACGAGCGAAATCACCAAACCCGATACCACGGGATACTTTCTAAGTTGCATGAGGGAGCCTATGGGATTTGCCCGCCGCCAATCAAATGGCCTTCGGTTCTTCAACGGAAGGGATTCGGGCAGAAAAAAGAAACCGTAAATACCATTGCCAAGGGCAAGAATGGCTGCGACGGCGAAAGGTATTCGGGGTCCCCACATCGAGGCAATGCCCCCCAAAACAGGCCCGATAATAAATCCGAGCCCAAACGCTACTCCGATCAATCCAAAATTCTGGGCCTTTTTTTCGGGTTCACTCACGTCGGCAATATAAGATCCCGCGGCACTGAAGCTGGCACCGGTAACTCCCGCCAAAACGCGACCCACAAACAACCAACCGAGGGTAGGAGCCCAATACATTAAGACGTAGTCAAGACCCAAGCCAAAAAGCGATAGTAGTATCACCGGTCTGCGCCCAAATCGATCGCTGAGCCCACCCATTACAGATGAAAACAAAAATTGCATCACTGCAAACGAAAAAAGCAGCCATCCTGAAATTCTCGAAGCCTCACTTAAACCCTGGCCCGTTAATTCCTGAATGAGTTGTGGGAGAACGGGAAGGATGATTCCAATGCCAATTACATCGATAAGAACGGTGATGAATATGAAGGTTAAGGCATTCTTGCTGGTCATGGTCTGCTTTAAAATGCAAGTATACACCATTCCATGCGCTACCGAAAGCTGAAGGATCGTTCAGCCAGCAGCTAGCACGGTATCAGAAGTCCTAGTAGGCAGTTCACGTTAAAACTGACATCCAACTAACGGATAGTAATGAATCCAAGGTCTTGGATTCGATTGTGGAAAGTCATTGAACATTAGACTAGTTTTGCTAAACTTGCCTAACAATTAACATCTCCATGAAAAAATCATTGCTTCTTTTACTGTGGCTGGCCGCAACAACGTTGATGTCTTGTCAAAAAGACGAACCCATTGAACTAATCGACTACAGCGCACTTAACGCTAAGCCAGGATTTTTGGTCAATCAATTTAAGTTTACTTATTCTTTTAGAGAACAAGATAGCACTGGTGTGCAGGGATACTACACCGAAGTATTTTCTCTCACCAACGATTCGTCAGCGAACGTTTTGGTGCGAGGGTACAACACAAAAGACAGTCTTATCGATGAGTATACTAGCAGTTACAACTATTTTAATCGGCTCATGATTGTAGATGCCTTTCCATTGTGGTTTACGGGAGGTAATGTGGGCGAGGTAAAAGACTTGGGAGGAGTAACCATAAAGTTCGTTCAAAAGGATATCAACACCACCACTCCTTTAGGTACTTTTAGCTGCAACCGTTTTGACGTCACTATTTTTGAAGAAACGCAGGTCGTTTTAGTCGACAAAGACTTCAAGTATCCGTTTATAAAGCTGGGTTTTTTGGTGAATAATCAGCCTGAATATTTTTACGAGGCCATAAAGAACAAGTAAAATCAAGACATGCTTTACGGTCGATTTCAATGGTGGTTTAGCATGGAAACCATTGTAAAAGGGTTTTAAATCTTTGATTCCTCTCATTAAAAAAGGCCTTGACATGTAGTCAGGGCCTTTTTTAGTCTCTATATACCGCAAGGTTTTTTATATTCTACCCAGCTGAAGTTTTAACATCTTGATTTGGTCGGCAAGCAGGCCTTTCTCATCTAATTTCTTCGCCTGCTTTAAATACGTCTCAGCTTCTCTTTTTCTGCGTTTCGACATGTAAATCCCGGCTAGATTTAGTTTGGCAACTGCTTGGTCTTCCTTCATACGCAACCCCAGTTGCAGGGCTTTCACGAAAAATTTCTCCGATTTCCCCAAACCTTGTTGCTGCATGCTGATCAATCCGTTGAGATAATGATAATAGGCCTCCTGCGACTTAATAAGCTTGTGTGGGGCTTTGATTTTATCCAGTTGGACTTGGGCTTTAGACAAATCCTGTTTTCTCATGTAATACAACGCCATGATTAGGTTTTCGTGCCTAAAAATGCTCAAGACCACTAATCCGGTAGCCAGTAGCAACATAATTCCATAGCCAATGTTCACTTCAATGAATTGGTAAACGGTTAAAGCGAAAAGCAAACCAGCGAGGGTGTATTTAATTTCTCTGTTGAACATGAGGTGTTATTTTCGGCGCAAAATTAGGAATTGTAGGGTTGTGTGCGATGATCGACGAAATTAAAACCGCAAGCGACAGGCACTGACTAGGTTGTTCGATGCATTAAAGTGGCTACTTTTGCAAAAAATTTTGGCATGATCAGTGTAGAAAATCTCAGTCTACAGTTTAATAAACGCGTTTTATTCGACGAGGTAAATATTAAATTCACCCCCGGTAATTGCTACGGAATCATCGGAGCAAATGGGGCAGGGAAGTCGACCTTTCTAAAGATACTATCAGGCGAAAGAGATGCCACCGCGGGAAAGGTACATATTCAGCCCGGAGCTCGAATGGCCGTGTTGAGCCAAAACCACTTTGCATTTGATGACTCCACGGTTCTCGAGGCCGTTCTCAAAGGTCACGATAAGCTTTGGAAAGTAATGCAAGAGAAAAACGCCATCTACGAAAAAGCAGATTTTACCGAGGCAGATGGTATAAAAGCTTCAGAACTGGAAGGTGAATTTGCTGAAATGGGGGGATGGACCGCTGAATCAGATGCGGCAGATTTGCTTTCTGGGTTGGGTATCAAGGAAGATTTGCACCACACGTTAATGAGTGAGTTGTCTGGAAAAGAAAAGGTTAGAGTCCTCTTGGCTCAGGCGCTTTTTGGTAACCCGGATATTCTCATTCTCGATGAGCCTACCAACGACTTGGATGCCGAAACCATAGGTTGGCTAGAAAATTTCTTGGCTGAATTCCAAAATACGGTCATCGTTGTGTCGCACGATCGACATTTCCTCGACATGGTATGTACCCACATTGCTGATATTGACTTTGGCAAAATTCAGCTCTTTACAGGTAACTATACTTTTTGGTACGAGAGTTCTCAGTTGGCTTTGCGCCAGAAAGCTCAGCAGAACAAAAAAGCCGAGGACAAGCGCAAAGAACTGCAAGAATTCATCGCCCGATTCTCGGCAAATGCGTCAAAATCGAAACAAGCCACCAGTCGCAAAAAATTACTGGACAAAATTAATGTCGACGAAATCAAGCCCTCGTCGCGAAAATATCCAGGTATCATCTTAACTCCAGAGCGAGAGCTTGGGGATCAAATCCTCGAGGTGCAGAACCTCATGTATGCCAACGACGAAAGGGTGCTTTTTAAGGGGGTTAGTTTTCGGATGAAAAAAGGCGATAAAATTGCCTTTATCGGTAAAGATCACATGGCTATTACCGCCCTCTTTGAGGTGCTGTCGGGCCAACTAAGTCCCGCAACAGGCGAATTTACTTGGGGTGTGACCTCCTCACAAAGTTACATGCCCAACGACAACAGCGGTTATTTTACCTCTGACCTGAACCTCGTTGATTGGTTGCGTCAATATTCCACTGATAAGGACGAAACCTTTATTCGTGGATTCCTCGGTAAGATGTTGTTCAGTGGTGAGGAATCCCTTAAGTCTTGCAAAGTATTGAGTGGAGGAGAGAAAGTGCGCTGCATGCTGTCGAAAGTAATGTTGGAAAAAGCCAACATCCTGTTATTGGACGAGCCCACCAATCACCTCGACTTGGAATCGATTACGGCGCTCAACAACAGTTTGCGAGAATTTAAAGGTTCTTTGCTTTTCACCTCTCATGACCACGAATTGGTGAATACGGTTGCAACCCGAATTATTGAGGTCACTGCCAATGGAATCATCGACAAAGACTGTACATATGATGAATACCTAAGCGATAGCCGGGTGAAACAACAACGAGAAGAGCTCTACAGAGGCGTTGCCATAGACTGATTCTTTGCCCTGCAGTTGAATCTCCGATCGACAATTGGCAACTAAAACGCAACCATCCTTTTGAGCGGTTCGGTATAATATGCCATTTGCCAAGAGCTGGTTTTTGTTTTGTGGTGCGGTTAACGCCCTGCCGCGTATTGCGGTTTTGATGCAACGCTACTTCCTGCAGCGCGTTTGGGTTAATTACCTATTTTTGCCCCATTAGAAAAGAATATGAAAAAGACATTTGGATGCATCGCAATGCTTACGGTTGCCCTGGGAGCTTGCAAAAACGAGAGTTCTAACACCACCGGTGATTTTAAGAGTGATCGCGAAAAGTTTGCTTACAGTTTGGGTATGGACATAGCCCACAATCTGGAAAAAGCCAAGGTAGACAGCTTGGATGTAGAAACTATGGCTCAAGCCATCAGTGACGTGCTGTCGAAAAAAGACCTTAAACTCAGCGATGAGCAGGCCAATACAGTGATCCGTGAGTACTTTCAAAAAAAGCAAGTAGCTGAGAACGCTGAGAAGATTCAAAAGGGCAAAAAATTTCTTGACGACAACAAGAAAAAAGCAGGTGTAACGACCACCCAAAGCGGACTTCAATATGAAATCATCAAAGCAGGAACCGGGCCAAAACCTACCATAAACGACAAAGTAAAAGTGTTTTACGAAGGTAAATTGGTTGATGGTACGGTGTTTGACAAAACCTCGCCAAGTGATCCGGCTATTTTCCCAGTGGGTAACGTGATTGCAGGTTGGACTGAAGCCCTTCAACTTATGCCGGTTGGCTCAAAATGGAAACTGGTTGTTCCGTCAAACCTTGCCTACGGTGAAACCGGTGTTGGCGGTGCTATTGGACCCAATGAAACCTTGATTTTTGAGGTTGAGCTCTTGGGAATCGAAAAATAATCGTTCCTTTCAACCATGAAATCAACTCTTTATCCTTTTATTGCGCTTCTGAGTTTGGTAATGACCACTCCAGCTTTAGCCCAAAACAAAAACAAGAAAATGACTACCGAAGTAGAAAAATTCAGCTACAGTCTTGGAATGGACATTGGCAACAACATAAAAAATGCCAACTTTGACTCGTTGGCGATTGATTTGGTGATCAGTGGTTTGTCTGATGTTTTAAACAAAAAAGAAACCGCTTTCAACTCCGAAGAGGCCGGTATCATCATCAGAGAGTACATCACCAAAATGCAACAAGCTGCAGGTCAGAAAAAAGTAACAGAAGGCAAAAACTTCTTGACCGAGAATGCCAAGCGACAGGGTGTAGTTACCCTTCCTTCTGGTTTGCAGTATGAAATCATTATTGCGGGTACAGGAAACAAACCTACCCTCAACGACCAAGTGACAACTCACTACACCGGTACTTTACTTGACGGTACCGTGTTTGATTCATCGGTTAAACGTGGAGAACCGGCCACATTCCCTGTGAGTGGTGTTATTGCCGGATGGACAGAGGCTTTGCAGTTGATGCCCGTGGGATCGAAATGGAAATTATTCATCCCTTCAGACCTAGCTTATGGCGAAAGGGGAGCGGGAGGAGCCATTGGTCCCAATGAAACACTCATTTTTGAAATAGAGTTAATCAGTATTAATAAGTAACCTCCAAAACCAGCTTCGGCTGGTTTTTTTTTGAACTTGTCGTTCGCTACATTAAACGTTTTTCAAAATCGCTCGTCTTAATCTAAAACATAAAGAAATGAAATCGCTGAAGATACTTGTGATGCTTGTATTGATAGCATCGGGATGCGCAAAAGAAAAAGATCCAACGGCTGTTTTGGACCTCGCAGTGGTTGCGGGCGATCAAAGCATAATGGAATCAGAGTTTAACGCACTTTTCGAAACGGTGGATGGCGCTCTAGAGCAAAATAATTTTTACAAGTCTCCTGGTGATGCCCTTCCATTGTGCGCGGTTTTCACACACGATACGGTATTGAAAAGGGTAACCATTGACTTTGGCAATGAGAATTGCCTATGCCGTGATGGCAATTTCCGACGCGGAAGGATAGAAGTGAATTACACCGATCGAAGACGAGTTAAAGGAGCGGTTACCACCCTTAATCTAGTTGATTTTTTCGTGAACGACCGGCGATTGACCGGTGTTAAAACAATCACCAACCTAGGCGACAGTGCAGGTTTCCCTGCATTTTCGTTCGAAGTAAAAGACGCCAGTCTCGATTTTGGTGATGGTACGATACGATCGTGGAATCGATCGGCCATTGTTGAGCGAATACAGGGGAGCAACACACCTGAACTCGCCGATGACGTGCTTCGAGTAAGAGGAACCTCGAACGGAACCACCCGCAGAGGTGTTAAATACAGCACCACAACAACTGAACCCTTGATCAAGAAATTATCGGTAGGCTGTATCAAAAATTTTGTAAGCGGTTGGCTTGAAATTAAAGATGATCTCGGCAATACTGTGTTACTTAATTACGATCCCATTGGTGGCGCGCCTTGCGATAAGATTGCCGAGGTTACGGTAAATGGCGGTCCACCCAGGCGAATCATGTTGCGATAAGGCCTGCTAAACCGGTTGGATCTGAAATACCCTGCGAATCGATATTAGATCGGGCTCAATGTTTCTCGTCTGGCAGGAGAGGTCCGGTCTTCATGGGTGTTGGAAATGTTTTGATCCATTTTCACGGTATCGGTTTAATTACATAAAGCGTTAGCAGATCAAAGAAGGTCTGCTATTTTTTTCGACACTAAGCAGCCGAGAGCCACACCCATACCGCCCATTCTCACCCCGTAAATGATATTACTTGCGTAATGATCAACCAAGGGATGCCTCGCTTGGCCCACGCCCATAGTTCCTGCCCAGGTATGCTCAATTTGGTACGGCTCATTGATAATAAGGGTCTCTGCTAGCGATTGGATATGAGCCAAAATAGCGTTTGTATTTTCTAAGCTAGCGGTTTGTTCGCCCTCAAAATCAGTGTTTCGCGCACCCCCAATGAGCAGTCGATTATCAATCATGCGGAAATAATAATATCCCGCATCGTAATGAAAGCATCCGGTTAAGTTTACCTTCGACAATGGCGAGGTAACCAGCACTTGCGCTCTGGCGGGAGCGACATCAAGGTGAGGAAGTAGTTTGGACGTCAATCCATTGGTTGCTAAAATCAGTTTCCGGCACGTAAAATCACCTACCGAGGTTGATACTTTAACGCCTTCGTTTTCATTCATAAAATCTGTAATGCGGACACCCCGTAACATAAACACACGGTTGTGGTGCAGGGCGCTTAACATGCTGAAGTAGAGCAGATCAGTCTGAATTTCTCCTTCTTCCGAATTCTCAATGATCTTGACAGGCTGTTTGAAGACCTGCTTGTTGTTGGGTGAGATGCGATAGACTTCTGGGGCAAGAGATTTTAGGGCCCGATTGAGTTCGGGTACCAGATCGGTCGACATCGACCAGCGCTCCTCGTCTTGAGTGGTAAAAAGCTCAAAACCCCCCGTTTGTTTATACCCTAGCTTATCATCGCCGTGAATAGAGCGAAGCAATTGAAGACCCTGGTATCGTTCATGTACCAAGTTTATAGCAGCCTCAAAACCGGATGATCGAACATCGTCGGCAATTTCAGAAACACTCCCAAAACAGGCAAACCCGGCGTTGCGTGAACTCGCTGAAGCCCCGAAAGAATGACCGTCGATGACAACTATTTTCGCTGTGGGATACTTTTGGCGCAGCATCAATGCCGTGTGGCATCCCACAATACCCATACCCACAATACAAAAATCAACCCCTTGAAAATAGGTCTTGTATTCCCAGTAACTCATTGAATTCGTCATACCTGCGAAGGTATTGGGTAATTTCATGATGTGCACTCAATTTTTAGGCCTTTTTTGCGTTTAAAAGGGTTACGACCTCGTTAACAATTGTGATATTTGATCCCTAAAAATTCCAGAATGCCAAAAATCATCGCTTTTACCCTGTTAGTCCTATCCACCCTTATCGGTTACTCACAAGAAAACATAGTATATGTTTACGGATATGTGAAGGATGACAACACCGGTTTAAAGCTTGCCGATGTGAAAGTCAATCTCATTCAAGATGGGAAACCTACTTCATCCAACACGACCACCACAACGGGTAAATTTGAGATCGATTTATCGTTTGAACACGACTACGAGCTGCATTTTGTAAAGGCGGGATACGTTGAAAAATTCATCAAAATCGATACCCGCAATGTCCCAAAAGACAATCAAGTTGGTGGTTTTGGATTCGATGTTGATATCTCACTTTTCGCCACCATTGAGGGTGTAAACTTTGACCTTTTTAAACAGCCCGTTGGTATTGCAAAATACAGTGCCGCCGTCGGCGAGATCACATTCGACTATGAGTATACCAAGGCTTTTTTGGCCAAAATTGAAGAACTCAAACGCAGCTATCTGAAAAAACGCAAAGAGGAAGAGGATCGTTTGAAAGCTGAGCAATTGGCTGCTGATCAAGCGCGCTTGAAGCAACAACAATTTGAAACCTTGGTCAAAGAGGGCGATCAACAAATGGCTGCCTCCAGCTACAACAATGCCATATTTAAGTATGCCGATGCATTGAATTTACTGCCCGGGACTAAATACGTAGAAGACAAGCTAGCTGCCGCCAAAAAGGCGCTCGATGAGCAAAATTTGCTGAAAGAAAAAGAACAGCGATACAAAGAATCAATCGCCGCAGCTGACAAAGCTTTCTTAGATAAAAATTACAAGGCGGCGATAGATCAATACAATGCCGCACTGAATCACAAACCCAATGAGGCCTACCCAAAAACTCGCATTCAAGATGCCAAAACAGCCCTTGATGAGTTGGCGAAGAAGGAGGCTACCGAGAAAACCTACAAACAGGCCATCGCAAGGGCTGACAGCTTGTTTGCCAAACAATTGTTCACCGAGTCTATCAAATCGTACGAACAAGCGCTGGTGGCCAAACCAGGCGAGACGTACCCTCAACAACGCATTACCGATGCGAAATTGAAACTCGATGAAATAAGCAAACAAAAGGCTTTAGATGAGCGTTTTACCGCGGCAATGAACAACGGTAACACCGCTCTCACCGAGAAAAGATATACCGATGCCATCACCTTCTTCAAAGAAGCCTCGGGCATTAAACCCGAGGAGACCCTTCCCAAGAAGAAGATTTTGGAAGCCCAAGGTTATCTGGATGCTGCTGAAAAAGAGCGCCAGCAGCAATTGGCTTTTGATAATGCCATCAAGCAAGGTGATGAACGCCTTTCGAAAGACGAATTTCAGGCCGCCATTGATTTATTCAATCAGGCCTTGACGATTAAGCCGAATGATGCCTTGGCAAAAGCCAAATTAGCTGAGTCGCAGAAGAAACTAGCGCAAGCGAAGCAACAGGCCGAATTGGATCAAAACTACACAGCAGCCATTACCCAAGGCGAGAAGGACTTGAGTGCAAAAAATTATACAGCCGCACTTGCCAATTACAATCGCGCCGCTGCACTCAAGCCTAACGAGCAGTTGCCCAAGGATAAAATTGGTCAATTGAATTCACTCATTGCCGAAGATCAGAAAAAGGCAGATCTAGAAAAGCGTTATCAGGCTTCTATGGCCAAGGCACAAACCGCCCAAACGGCCGGACAACTGCTGGCTGCCAAGGCCGCGTTTGAGGAGGCCTTAAACGCCAAGCCAAAAGATCCCGATGCCGAAACTAAACTAGCAGCTGTGGTGGCCCTGATATCGGAAAAGGAACAAAAAGACAAGTTGGAAGCAAGTTATAAACAGGAGATCCAACGAGCAGATTCACTTTTTAAAGCCGCCCAATTTGAAAATTCAATTGCCGGCTACCAGAAAGCACTCGATCTAAAACCCGCTGAGACCTATCCAGCCAATAAAATCAATGAGGCGAGAGGCAAATTGAGTGAACTTGCAGAAAATCAACGCAAAAAAGAACAGTACAATAAGGCAATTGCCGAGGCGGACGGCTATTTCGGACAAGCTAAATACAAGGATGCCATTGCCTCATACAAAACAGCTGGCTTTTTGATTCCCACGGAGACCTATCCCAAAACCAAAATTGCCGAGGCCGAGGCTAAATTGGCGGAAATCGCCAAAAAGGAGCAAGCCGACAAACAATACGCTGACCTGATCAACAAAGCCGATTCGCTTTTCACCGCCAAAAAATGGGATGAAGCATTAGCTGGGTACCAACTGGCAAGTTCGGTTAAACCCGCTGAGCAGTATCCCAAAGATCAGGTAATAAAAGTAAAGGAGCAACTCAACGCATTGGCTCAACAAAAAGCCATCGAAGAACAGTACTCCAGCCTCATAGCGAAGGCCGATGCATCAATGAAAACCAAATCGTGGGATGCCGCCGAAAAATCGTATCAGCAAGCTGCAGGGATCAAGCCGACCGAGAAATACCCCAAAGATCAATTGGATCTCATAGCCAGTGAAAGAGCTGCAGAGGCCCGGGCTAAAAAACTGGCCGACGACTACACCAATGCCGTCAATAAAGCCGACTCGGCCTTCAATAAGGCAGATTACAGCAACGCCATCGGAATGTATGAAAAGGCCGCTGAAATAAAGCCTGAGGCAACGTATCCCAAGGAGCGAATTAAAGCTGCAGAGGCCAAAATCGCCGAGTTGAAGAAAAAAGCGGAGCTCGATGATCAGTTCCAAGCCCTGGTTCAAAAAGGAGACGGTCAAATGGAAAATAATACTTTCGAAGCGGCCATACAATCATTCACTGAGGCACTTGCTTTAAAACCCACTGATGCGGGTGCTAAAGCCAAGCTGAACGATGCGAAAGCAAAACAGCAAGCCTTCATCAAAAATGCTGCGCAAAACGCAAAATACGACAGCCTAATGGCGTCTGGTTCTGCCCAGCTGGATCTCAAACAATACGAGGTAGCCTTGAAATCGTTTACACAGGCATCGGGCATCAAGCCTACCGAGCAACTGCCTAAGGACAAAATACAGGAGATAAATGCGATTCTGAAGTCGATTGCCGATGAAAAAGCAAACCTCGGTAAATACAATACCGCCATTCAAAAAGCCGATTCTCTTTTTGGAAAGTCAAATTGGACAGCATCGATCAAAGCATACGAGAACGCTGCTGTGATACGCCCTTCAGAAACGTATCCTTCCCAGCAAATTGCTTTAGCTAATGATAAGTTGAAAGACGAAGCTGCCAAGAAGGCAAAAGATGATGAGGCATTCGCCAATTTAATGAAGCAAGGCGAGGGTCAAATGGCAGAGAGTCAGTTTGACGCGTCCATTGCATCTTTCACCGATGCACTCGCCATTCGGCCCAATGATGCAATTGCCAAGGCTAAATTAGCCGAAGCCAAACAGAAAAAATTGGATAAGGATAAGTCGGATGCCTTGGATCAGAAATACATGGCGTCAATTAAAAAAGCCGATGATTTATTCAAAGATGACCTATTCGTTGAGGCTTTGGCCGCTTACCGAGAGGCATCGGTGTTGAAACCCGCGGAAACATACCCGAAAAATCAGATGGCTCTCTGTAACGAGCGACTGGAGGAAGCCAAGAAACTAGCGGATGCGGAAACAAAATACAAGTCATTGATTTCTAAAGCCGATGCCGACATGAACGCTTTAAATTTCGAGTCGGCTAAAAAAGGCTACCAATCGGCGCTTGCTATCAAACCCGAGGAGGTCTACCCCAAGAATCAAATTGAAATCTGCGACACTCGCTTGGCAGAGATTAATGAGATTAAACAGCGCGAAAGCAACTACAAAAAAGCCGTTGCTGCGGGTGACTCACTTTTTAAATTGACCAACTACACCAAAGCCATTGATGCCTTTGAGGACGCTCTTTCCATCAAACCCAATGAGGCCTATCCGAAACAACAAATAGCCGCAGTTAACGAAGCTATTAAAAAACAGAACGAACGCGAGGCCTCAAAAATGGCCTATCAACAAGCTGTTGCTTCAGCCGATAGTTTGTTTAAGTTGGAGCAATGGCAGAACTCTATTGATGGTTACAAGAAGGCCCAACTGATTTCGGCTTCCGAAACCTATCCCGCAAAGCAAATAACAGCGGCCCAGCTTAAATTGGATGAAATTGAGAAAGTGCGCTTGGCTAAAGAGGCCAAATACAGCGGATTTATCAAACAGGCCGATAGCGCCTTTGCCAAGCAGGCTTACATGGTGGCTAAAAATTATTATGCCGAAGCCATCAAGGTTAAACCAAAGGAGACCTATCCTAAAGACCAGATGGATGCCTGCGATGCCAAATTAGACGAACTCGCCAAGCTTGAAGCAGACAAAGCAGCTAAAAAGGAATTAGAGGAAATCACCAAACCAGTGGTCGAAGAGAAAGATCCGACTATAGTGTCGTTCAAGGATGCCACATCATTCCAAGGTGTAAAACCCGAACCTCAAAAAGAGGCTGCCAAGCCCGCTGAACCGGCGCCAACTAATAAACCTAAAGTTACTTACAGAACCAGTACCGAAGGCGATCTAGACGAGTTCAGAAAGCAGTTGGGTCTGAATTACCCAGAAGGATTGACGAAAGAGGAGTTCTTGGAGGGTAGCAAGCGCATCTACCGCACCATTTATGTAAAAGATAAGTTGGGCGACGAATACCTCAAGGTGGTATTCACCAATGGTTTAGGTACGTTTTATTTCAAAAATGGAGATTCATCCGGTTTAACCTCGGTTGAATACGAAAGGATTATCAAAACCCTAAAATAGTTGAGGACCTAAAACGATTTGATAACAAATCATTTAAGTTGAAGGCTTTGCTTTGGGGTTCGGAATGAATCTCCTAACAAAGCCTTTCTTTTTGATGTCGAATAAATATATTAGGTGCCTTACTCCTTTGGGCGCATAATGGAATGAAAAAGAAGTTTCGACCTGACATACACCTGAGTTACTCTTAAAAAAGGATGTAAGGCAACTTGCACTCAACTACCGCATTGGCAAACTGAGCAGTTGGATTGAGACGGTTCTTCCACCGCAGTCTGAGAGAGCCACGGGATCAGTTGAAAACGGAGTTGGATGGGACGTTGAGATGAATTTTCTAATGAGGTAGGCCGCATATTATTTATTGGTTGGTCAAGGGCTTAATTCTGTCAATTCCGAGTGGAAATGGCGCTTTTATTCAAAAAAAAAAGCTGCCCCTCAAGGACAGCTTTTGATGATTTTAACAGATATGTTTGACTTTCATTCGAAACAGCGGAATAATGGCAGTTTCGTCTCGTGATTTGCCTATCTTTTACTTGACTAGTTTGATGCTGGTCACATTTTTTCCGTTTATCAATTCCAATACATATACACCGGTGGGTAGGGTGGTGGTGATGATATCAGAACCTGCGGCGATCTTACCTTCTAGGAGCAACCTTCCGTCAATTGACTTGAGGGTATACTGCTGGCCATCAAGCGATGGATTGAATTGAATTCGGTCTCCAAACGGATTGGGGAATACCAGCGAAGACGCAGCGTTTAACGTTTCACCGATACCCACGGCCGAACAAGGGTCCACCACGCCGTTGTTAAAATCGCATGGGGGTTCGTTTTCAGAGAAACCCTCAGCACTGCCCAGCTGGAGGAAGTCCTCGTAGACATGTTTCAGGGTAAAGCTCATCAGGGTGTCCATGTAGGCCGCTGCCACGGAGTCGGTTTCAAAGCTGATATAAGGAACGTGGTCGGCGCCATACCAGGTGTAAAACTTGCTGGTATAGCCCATCCTGTCGGCATGTTTATCTATATCGTAACTGCCCATTACTTCAACAATGGGCAATGGAACCTGCGGTGGAATAGGAGCTAGGTCGTTTAGATTGATTACCCGTGTACCGTAAGGTACGGTTCCGTCGGCCGTTCCGTGCATCGATATAACGGGCACTGCCGCTGATGCGGGATCATCTAACCAGCTCACAAAACGCGTTGCCCCGCAGTAATTGATGATTCCTTGAATATTACTGGGTTGGTCGATGTCGTTCGATTTGCCTTCGAGGCCATCGAGAGGGAATTTTCCGTTGGTCGCGGGTAATAAACCGCGTTCGTTGGTATCCACATAACTGGGGATTTCTTCTGGTAAATTCAAATAAGCCACGTTGGCGGCAATAAAAGCACCTGCCGAGGTTCCTCCAAAGAAAATACGATTGGGATCAATGCCCCATTCGGCTGCTTTAGAGCGTGCAAAGCGAACGGCAGCACGTCCGTCTTGAAGCGCACGATAAACGGTTCGAACCGCATTTACTGAGTCGATAGGTAATTCATAACCCAAACGGTAATTGATCGATGCACATACAAAGCCTCTTTTGGCGTATTCGCGACAGAAATACACTATATCGGAGCTTTCTTTTGATCCCGCGATAAACGAGCCGCCGTGAGCCCAAATGATCATCGGACGGTTTTGAACCGTATCCTCGACCGGCGGGGTGTAAACATCCATCAACAAGTCGATCCTGGTTAGTCCGACCTCACCACGAAGTGAGTTAAAACTGAAATTGTTGCCATAAACCAGATCAGTAGTCACCTGAACAGAGTCGAATTGAGGATCAAAATACCTTCGGCTTTGCGCGTGACTGGTCAAGGCCAATCCGATAGCAAGGGCGGTAAAGAGTAGCGTTTTTCTCATGAGCGTAAATGGATTTGTGCCGAAATTAAAAAAATAACCATTCCATAACACGCAACCAACACAGGGGCAAAAAGTTCCGTTGGACAAACAAATAATCCCCTTCCCTTCGGCTTAGCCCCTAAAAAGACTACTTTTGCACCCGAATAAATACATTATGCATCAAACCATCAAAAACATTGCCATCATCGCTCACGTTGACCACGGTAAGACCACATTGGTTGACAAGATGATCGAGGCGGGGAAAGTCTTAAAAGAACACCAAGAAAGAACGGAACTCATCCTCGACAACAACGATCTAGAGCGAGAAAGAGGCATTACCATTGTTTCAAAAAACGTATCGGTATTTTACAAGGACACCAAAGTTAATATCATTGATACCCCTGGTCACGCCGATTTCGGTGGTGAAGTAGAGCGCGTATTAAACATGGCCGATGGTGTGCTTTTGTTGGTTGATGCCTTCGAAGGACCCATGCCTCAAACGCGATTTGTTCTGCAAAAAGCGCTGCAAATCGGTTTGAAACCTATTGTGGTTATCAATAAAGTTGATAAACCCAACTGTACCCCTGAAGAGGTTTACGAAAAAGTTTTTGACCTGATGTTTCAACTCGAGGCTACCGAGGAGCAGCTCGATTTTCCCGTGGTATACGGATCGGCAAAAAACAATTGGATGGGCAGCGATTGGCAGAAACCTACCCAAGATATCACCTACCTGCTAGATCAGGTCCTTGACCACATTCCTTCGCCCATCATTCCCGAAGGAAACACGCAAATGCTTATTACCTCACTCGACTTCTCTTCATTCATCGGCCGTATCGCCATTGGTCGATTAAAACGCGGCGAATTGCGCGAAAACATGCCTGTTCAGCTGGCGAAGCGCGACGGATCTATGGTAAAGTCGAAGATCAAAGAACTTTACGTTTTCGAAGGGCTTGAGCGCAAGAAGGTGAGCTCGGTGCAACCCGGTGATATTTGCGCCGTGGTGGGTATTGATGGATTTGATATCGGTGATTCGATCTGCGATTTCGAAAATCCACAGCCCCTTCCACCAACCAAAATCGACGAACCAACGATGAGTATGTTGTTTACCATCAACGATTCACCGTTTTTTGGTAAGGAAGGTAAATTTGTTACCTCTCGCCACATTCGCGAGCGTTTGGAGAAAGAGCTGGAGAAGAACCTAGCCATGCGACTGCAAATCACCGATTCGGCCGATAAATTTCTGGTTTTTGGCCGCGGTGTACTTCACCTTTCGGTGCTCATTGAAACCATGCGTCGCGAGGGTTACGAATTACAAGTGGGTCAGCCTCAGGTTATCTTAAAGACCATCGACAACGTGAAATGCGAGCCAGTTGAAGAGTTGACCATTGATATTCCTGAATATTGCTCTGGAAAAGCGGTGGAGGCCGTTACCTTGCGAAAAGGAGAATTGCTCAACATGGTTCCGAAAGGCGAGCGCATGCTTTTGGAATTTACCATACCGTCGAGAGGCATTATCGGATTGAGAAATTACTTGTTGACCGTTTCGGCTGGTGAGGCAATCGTGGCTCACCGCTTCAAAGAATATCAGCCCTACAAAGGCGAAATTCCAGGACGTCAGGCTGGCTCGATTATCTCGAAAAACAGCGGAACCGCATTCGCCTATTCTATTGACAAACTGCAAGACCGCGGCAGATTCTTTATCGATCCCATGGAGGAAGTATACAATGGGCAGGTAATTGGAGAACATTCGAAGGCGGGAGACTTAGTAGTAAATGTTACCGAATCTAAGCAGCTAACGAATTTCCGCGCCGCCGGTTCAGACGATAAGGCACGTGTAATTCCGCCGATCAAGTTTTCTTTGGAGGAAGCACTTGAGTATATTCAAAGTGACGAATACGTTGAGCTTACTCCAAAATCGATCCGTATCCGCAAAATTTACCTCGATGAGAACGACCGCAAACGTTTTGCCAATCAATTCAAAACAGCTGCAGTATAATTTCGTATCTTCGCTTTTTACTTGTACCAAAAAAATCCGAATGAAAACAAGAAACACCATCGCATCAGTAGCCGCAGCGGCTTTATTGATGTTGGGACTATCGTCGTGCGACAAAAACCCGCTTAAGGTTAATTTGCCGATGGAGTTCGCCACCATTACTTTTGAGATCCCGGTTACACCTATCGCAGGTCCTTATGTTGACTCTGCTGAAGTAACAACCAACATTGACAGCCTTCTGTCTGCCAACAAGGTTAAAGCCAGCAACATTAAGTCTATTAAGATTGAGAGCCTTACCTTCACTTGCCCAGAAGGTGATACATTGAACAATTTCCGTTTGGTGGAGTCTGTTAAAGGCGATATTTCGAAAGATAGCGACAGCCCTGTAACAGTTAGCGAGTTGAACAACAATCCAAACGCTGCCTCTTACTTCATCAACATGCCTGTGAACACTGGCACAGAATACAAGAATTACCTAACCGGTTCTACCTTCAAATTCAAGGTTACCGGCAATACCAGAGGACCAGTAACGGCTCCAATTATTGTTACTGCCAAACTTAAATTTAACGTTGAAGCTGGTTTGTAAACGTTTTTGAACGATAAAAAACCGCCCTACATTGGGCGGTTTTTTTTATCTATACGTGAAACTGAAATTGCAAATTTCTTAGGTAAAAGATTTAGGATTTACAAGTTTAAATAAAAGATTATCAAGCATTAAAGACAGGTTACTTCAATAGATAGTTAATCCTATTTTTAACCGCCTACGGATTAAATACCAATCATTTTTTGATTTCAAAAATAAGGGCTTGACACTCGCCAATGTAATCCTACACGGGATGTAAAAGCGGAAACCATCGATGTTGCTTTCTTTTAACGGGTGGGGGTTGAGGCATTCAAGAAATACGATTTTACAAGGATGATCATGTGAAATTGGCGCAAACTACAACCATCTTTTCCGTCTAAAATAATACAAGGTTATGGCGGCAATGACTACTAGTGATGCCAGAAAATAATAAAATCCCCAGCGCGCCTTGGTTTCAGGTATGAATTCGAAATTGGTTCCGTAAACACCGGTCATAAAGGTGAGTGGAATAAAAACGGCGTTAAAAACAGTGAGCAGCTTCATAATCTCATTGAGTCGATTGGCTACATTGGTTTGATAAATTACCACCAAGTCGTTTAAATTCTCTCGCAGCGTTTCAATTTGGTCCGCTGCATGCTGGGTAAGATCTTGTAAGTCTTTGAAATATATGGTGTTTTTATTCGATAGATCAATGGTGCTTTTATTCATTTTAAGCATGAGATCAACAGCAGGTCGAGTGATTTCACGGAGGTTGTTGATGCTGTATTTCAAACGGGTAATTTGCCTGAACAACAGTTTGTCTTTTGCAGCACTTCGCGACTCAAAGAGTTGTTTGTCGATGTCTTTTAATTGCGCGTTGATTTCATCGCTGATGAAGATATAGTTGTCGATTATCGCATCTAGCAGTACATACGTCAGGTAATCTGATCCCTCGGTGCGCAATCTCGATTTGGTGTTCGAAAAACGCCTTCTTATGGGGTCGAAGAGGTCGCCCCGTTGCTCTTGAAAACTGATTACCAACTTATCAAATCTACACAAACTAAACTGTTCCTGCACAATTGGACTACCTTCACCCTCATTCCAAAGCATTTTGATGGTAATAAAGTAATAATCGCCGTGATCTTCCACCTTGGGCCGCTGATCGGTATTGAGGATATCTTCTAATACCAGGTTGTGAATGCCGAATTGCTGTCCAATGGACTCAATTAACTCCGTGTCGTGTATGCCGGAAACGTTGATCCATGCGTGTTTCTGAGGATCTAGGTTTTGAACAATATCCTTGAGGTTTTTTGAGCAAGTAGCAACTGAGCCAACCTCGTCATACACCATTAAATCTAATACCGGTTGATGTGTTTTTCGCTCTCCAACAAATACCAAGGCACCCGGGGCCAGTCCACGTTTTATCGATTTTGTTGCATTCATGCCTTAAATCTACTTTTTCTGAATATAAGATGCACGGCAAACCAGAAAAGATTCTAAATTTGCCGCCCAGTAAGGAAGTAAAGACGGTCGCGTAGCTCAGTTGGATAGAGCATCTGCCTTCTAAGCAGACGGTCAAAGGTTCGAATCCTTTCGCGATCACTCCGTTAATCAAAGCGACCCTCATCGGTCGCTTTTTTTTGTCCATTTTGAGCAAAAATTCAACTGGTAGACGCTCTGAACTTATAGTTCAAATTCCATCCGACTGAAGAACCTTGAATTCTGCTCCTTGTAGGTGGCAAATGATTTAAAATCAGTTATTTATAAAAAACACCAGTTATTGAGATTTTCTTATCTTGGTGGGTAGCTAAATCCAAGTCAATGGAAAAAATCAAACTTTTGCTTGTTGATGATGATGAAATCTTGGCATTTATTTTTGCCAATGCGCTCAACAATAAAGAAATTAACTGTGAATTTATCAGTAAACCAACTGCCGAAAGCGGTTTGGAGTACTTGCAAGAAACAAGCGACTTCCCGGACATCATCTTCATTGACTACAAATTGCCCGGTAAAGATGGCTTTGATTTCTTGCTCGAGTATGAGAAACAGCATTTCCACGAGCGGGAGGCACTGGTTTTTATGATTTCCTCCAGCAGTAAACAAGAGATGGCGAAGGCGGTTCAGGCATTTTCGTTTGTTGAGGCTTTTATTGAGAAACCTTTTGCGCCTCAGAAGCTAAGGGAGTTAATCAAATACTATTTTCCCAAAGCCGTCAATGTTTAGACGACCTCAAGCTTCTGGCTTTTCACCTTGGTGATAAAATCGCCAAACTGCACGGTTACAGTGTCGTTTTGAATTTCCTTTACCAAGCCTTTTACCGTGCCGTCGATCATACGAACTGCGGCTCCAACTACAAGTGGCTTGATAGGTCGCTCAGCAGGTGTTTTGTCTTTTTTCTTTTTGGCTTTCTTAACTGCACCCGACACTTGCTTCGTTTTGGGGGCAGACAACTCATCAACCCACTTGGTTTTTTCAATGGCAACCGACTTGAGAAACTGGGCTAGCAGATCCTTTTGGGTTTTCACACCTGGTTTGTATTGCTCAATAAATTGCTGAAATTTTTTACCCAGTTGGATTTGGCGCTGATTGTTTTGTTGAATTTCTTGTAAACGCTGGTATTTACTGTCGTAAGCTGCAATTTGCTCCTCTAACTCTTTAGCCCTTTCTTCTGACTTGGTCTTAGCTTGAAACAACTCTTTTTTCAGCTGTTCCACTTCAGCCTTTGTTTTTTGCACCTCAGCTAAACTCTGATCAAATTGCACTCGGTCTTTTCTTACTCTTTTTTTCGCATCCTGAATCAACTTGGCATCGAGTCCAATCTTCTGTGCCACCTCAAAAGTAAATGAGCTACCTGGCTGGCCAATGGCCAATTCATAACGCGGAGAGAGTGTTTCTCGGTCGAACAACATGCAACCATTGATAACACCTGGCAAATTTTCTGCCTGTACCTTAATGTTGCCGTAATGCGTGGTTAGCGCCCCGTAGGCACCCTTTTTATGCAGCTCTTGGAAAAATACTTCAGCTAGTGCTCCTCCCAATTCGGGATCGCTTCCGGTGCCAAATTCATCCATCAAAACCAAACTCTTTTTATTGGCCGTTTTGAGGATGTGCTTCATTTGTTTTAATCGATACGAATAGGTACTTAGTTCGTTTTCAATACTCTGATTGTCGCCAATATCGGTTAGAACCGTATCGAAGAAACAAAATCGGCTGTATTCCTTGCAGGAAACCAACATACCCGACTGAAGCATCAGCTGCAGTAAACCAATTGTTTTTAACGTGATGGTTTTACCTCCCGCGTTCGGCCCAGAAATAACCAACATGCGATGGTCAGTCGACAAATGAAGCGTTTGACCTAGTGTTTTGTTGCCTTTTTCTTTGTTTCTGAGGTAGAGTAGAGGGTGAACGCCCTGAACCAGATACAACTCACCGTCTTTACTTAG
>DASUEB010000096.1:0-10534 GCA_036275295.1 Luteibaculaceae bacterium
CGATATCAATGCGGAGAGCAACATTTCCATGGGTCGCATTCCAAGTCCTTCGCCACCCACCTTGGCGTTGGCATCGGCGGTAACACTTTGCCCGTCGGCGTTGCGGCAAGTAAATGCAACCGCGTGATTGGCTCGCTCTAGCGTAATTTTCATCAGTGTGGAAGTTTAGAAGATAATCCATTATATAAGGCTGCACCCAGCAGGGCACCCAGTAAAATGAGGCCGCCAACCAGCGGTTTTAATCCAAAAAGAATAAAAATGGGCGCGGTACAAGCTCCACAAATACCCCAGCCGAGGCCAAAACTGAGACCACCAAGGATGTTGGACTTGGTTTGTTTGGGTTTATCGGGGATCGATATCGGTTTGCCATAGATTGACTTGATTTGAAAACGACGGATGATCCATAAACTCAGCGCACCCACTGCAATGGCTGAACCGATGGTGCCAAACATGTGAAAGTTCTCAAAATGAAACATCTCTTGTATACGGTACCACGAAAAAACCTGGGCCTCAATGAGCACCCATCCGAAGCCCGAACCAATTAGAAAAGCAAAAAGTCTGCGCATGACATCAAAATAATAAAGGAACAATAAACTGTGAGGCAATCCAGCCGCCTGCAAAAAAAGCAATCGTCGAGATCATCGACGGCACCGATCCCTGCGACACACCCATAATACAATGCCCGGCCGTGCAGCCTTTGGCATAACGCGATCCGAAACCCACCAAAATTCCCCCTCCAAACAAGGCCCCGTAATGAAGGTAGGCATCCGGCCCGTAGATTGCTGTTAAGCCCTCCACCGACAGGTAATCGATGGGATGGATAATCGACAAGAGAAATGCTATGGCAATAACTCCGGCACCAAAAAACAACTGGTGTTCGGCCGCCTTCGGCCATGAAAAAGATTTAAACTGTTGAATTACGGCATCGTAAGAGGTGGATAAACCAAAGGGTTTTTCAACCAATAATAGTAATAAGGGTACTGCGAGTCCGATAAGCGGTCCGGCAATATACCAGGGTAAAGGTGTAGCTTCCATATATCAAAAAACAAGAAAAGATTGTAAGAGTTGGCTGAGCTGACGGGTTTCGATGAGAAATCCGTCGTGGGCAAAGTCTGAATACAAATATCGCAATTGGGCGTTGGGTATGCCATTGGCTAAAGTAACCTGCTCCTCGGGGGGGAACAAAAGATCAGATGAAATAGCAACGACCAAGGTATCGGCCTTGATTTGCTGCAGGGCCTCAAACTGGCTACCGCGGCCGCGGGCAATGTTGTGACTGTCCATCGCGCGGGTAAGCGTGTAATAGGCGTAAGCATCAAAACGCTTGACTAACTTGTCGCCTTGGTACCTCTGATAGCTGGCAGCCCTGAAGTCGCGGAGGAGATCGTCTTGGTGGTCAGTTTGAGTTTGGTTGTAGGCCTCGTATCCGCGGTAGCTCAGCAGAGCCATGCTTCTGGCCGCGCGCAATCCCGCTTCACCACCGGGCCATAGCCCTTCAACGAAACTCGGATCGGCTTCCAACGCCAATCGCTGGGATTCATTAAACGCAATGCCAAATGCAGAGTGCTTGGCATTGGTGGCTATGAGCACCAATTGTCTAATTCGATGGGGTTCTTCAATCGCCCACTCCATGGCTTGCATTCCCCCGAGCGAACCTCCTATCAGAAGGTCGATGTGAGCAATGCCCAGTTTACGGGCCAAGTGCTGATGGGCCCTCGCCATGTCACGCGGTGTTATCAGCGGAAAGTGGTGCAGCATCCGCTTGCCATCGGCATTTGGAAGCGAGGGACCGGTGGTTCCGTAACACGAACCTAGCACATTGGCGCAGATAACAAAGCAGTCGGACCTATCAAAATCGTCACCTGGGCCAAAAAGACCAGGCCACCATTTACTCACATCCGAATCGGCTGTGAGGGCATGGCAAACCCAGATTACCCTCTCTTCACCCGTGAAGGAACCCATCGTATGATAGGTAACCACGACGTCATTTAGCGATTCGCCGCACTCCAATTCAAAGGCACCATCGAGGACGGCAGTGCGGCGCTGTGATATGTCAGGGGTGGTAGAAATATTGAAATCTTTCGTCATCAGCTTTTATAGTTATGTCACGGTCGACAATCTGGCATTGGCACCGGTTTTCCAATCTTTTCAGACTTACAGTTGGTTGCCAGAGGTTCTCAGAGCCAGTCTCTCCCCTCTTCTTTATACTTGCTTTGGGCGATGCAAAAATACAAAAATCCTAACAAATAAAAAAGCCTATGTGATTTCTTTTGAAAAAGTAACCATCAATAGATTTTTGATCTAATATTTTAATTATACACAATAGATTACGTCGAAAAGAGTTCGTTTATCCTGGGCACATAGAGCATGAGCACCACTCGCCGCTCACCACGCGAAGCGATGTGGTCCCTTTGTCCGGCACCTCCGGGTAGCACAGTGATGACAAACTCTACCAAAACCTAACATGAGCCTTCAAGAAAACTGAATTTCCCCGCGATTGACAGAACTTACCACACTCCTAAAATTTACCAACACGGAAATGATCTTCAGTCGATCCAAGTGGTAAAAACAACGACCAGTTGATTCTTCTTTATACAAAGCGAGTTTGGGTATGGCTTGGCTGAGATAAAATTCAGAAACCCTTTTAGGGCGCCTTGTGCGTACCCGCATCCAGCAGCAAAAGTGCATCGTAACCACCGTAGAGAACAAGCATTTCGCTTTTTTCGCCCGGATTAAAATAGATGCGATATTGGTCGTAATCAGGGTCTTTTACGACTCGGTATCTACGTTGGGCAATGTTTTCCAACGCCAGTTTCTTGCTTTTTTCATCCGCAAAAATCAGTCCCGCCTCCAAAAACATCTTAATCGCCAATGCATGATTAGGGTATAGGGCAGTATCGGGATAATCTACATCGATGTGGATGGGACCTCGAGATGACATCACATCGGCCAACGCGTGATAACCCGAGGGGGTGTAAAATTCCAATCCGTTCTGCCCCTCGGGTTCAAAACGATAGGTGGGATTTTCGCTGGCGATTTCTTTGAAAAATTTCTGGCGTTTCTGGCTTCGCCTATGTGATTGGAATCGCTCCACTCCCTCATCCACTGCATCGACCGTTACGAGCAACCCTAAAGTTAAGAGAATACTGATTGGAATAAGCAGGGGATAAAAGGCAATCGCCGCAGACAGCCTCTCCTTTCGCTCCTCCGTTTTTAGGCGGGGTACGGTTTTTCGCGCCAACCAAATGGCCACCCAGAAAAGAAGCAAGACCACGGCCGCAACAAATAGCCGAAATAAAAAGGCCACAGCACCAAGTCCCCCATCGCCTCCTTTGATTTCAATTAACCAAGTACAGACCATCATTACCACAGTCTGAATCAATACTACATAAGGCAGATACCTGTATTTGTTGGAAAACCTAATAGCCATGTTTGTAAACTCTTTAGTTAAGATGGTTTGTTCGTATATATGGGGACCATCAAAAGTAAACTAAACACCCGCTTCGGCGTTCAGTTGTTAGATCCGGCATTGCAAAGGCCTTGTCCCGATGTTTTTGCGCTCTATATATTCTCGGGGCCCTTCTCCGTGGATTGATCATCAACTGTATTACGGGTAATCCAGCCGAATGCTGATGCCCACCCATTTGAGGTCATCTGTTATTCGCAGTAACCAAAAATCGATTAAAGATCAACCTAAAATTCAGAGCACCATGCTAAAGTTAGTTTTAAATGGATGGACGTAACACAAACATTTGGGTGAAGTGAATGCAAAAACTTTCGTTCTGTTCACCTCGTGAACACTGCCCCTCGAACGTGTTTTCTTTTGGCAGGCACAGTCAACGACTTTGTGCGCTGAGGCTTGCTCCCCATGCTCAATCACCCGACTCAAAAAGATATTCGTTGGTAATAAGAATTTGGGCATTTGAAAAGGGAATTCGAAAAATACTCTCGCTGAGCTTGACAGGGGCGGCGATTATGGAGCCACCTCTGAACTAACCGCCTTTTTATCAGCCAATTTACCTAAGACAATCCCTATGGAGAAACTGGAGTAAACGGAGAAAACATTTTCATTTTCACGACTAATAACTTCTCCAGAGCCTGCGTCAAGGTAGACATCGCGCTGCTCACGGGCTCCAAAACCGAAGGAAATATCCAATACCACCCTTTTTAATAGAGCTTGATATCCTCCAAGCAAATAGCGGGAATTGGATCGGGAATCCAGCTCGGCAGCAGTGAAAACCGGGCCGGTAAATCCATTGCTGGTGTTCACCCTCTCCAAGCCACGCACATTTTCTTTGCTGCTCCTAACCAATAAACCCATGTACCAACCGCCATAAAGCTCTTTGGGTTTGGGATAAAAACGCAGTCCAAATCCGCCGCGGAACCCGATAGAGGGTTTTAAGAAATCGTCGCTGAAAATATTAGATACCCGAGTGTTAATCTGTGTTAGGTCTAAGACCAAACTAAATTGAGGTGAAACAAATTTTTCAATTTCCAAGGAGGGATTAAGAAAAATAAGAGCGCTTGGTCGAGTTTTGATGACGGTTCCATTGTACCATTGCGAACTTGCGTCATAGACGGCGAGGACACAGACCAAAAGAAGAGAAATTCTGAGGGTTTTCATACGTGGGATTATGGGTTTGTTTTGAGAAAGAGGCGCCAAGCAAGATAGGCAGTAGGCAAGTAGGCAAGTGCGATATCAACGGCAACAAACCAAGTTGGAGCCGGCAATAAAAAAGCGCTGGCCAGACCGCCGATCATAAAAAATCCACCCACTAGCAAAGCGCACAATAGGCTTTTCTTGGGCATCAATTTACCGGCCGTCCAAGCTCCAACAAAGGTGCCCAGGGCATGTGCTAACCAGGGAAAAATGAAGTGTTTAGGCGACATCAAGGCCATGCCGGCTCGCAGACCCTCAGTAGTCGTTACATCAACTCCCTCGGGCGGGGCTATGAGCTTAGGCCCTATGAAAATGATGAGCATATTAATCGCACTACCCAAAACAGCGCCAACCAGCACACAAGAAATAACAGCCAGAAATCGCATGCACATTGATTTGTGTGAATGTAACCTATTTTTGCGAACTGACCAAAAACGCACACCGTCAATTTGGCAAACCTTTGAAATAGAGGATTCTACTAAAAATTAAGGATTTTAATCTAAACCTACCTTGTGAATGGAACCGGTATCAATGCAGTGCAGTGCAGCGCATTGCAATTACTCATTCATCTCTTTCACGGCATAAGCGGCTTTAATACGCACCATCGGAATTTCGCTTGGATTGTTGGCCAACTCCTCTAACAGCGGCAACGCCTCGCGGTAATTGAGTTGGCCCAGGGCTTCTATGGCTGCAAGGCGATTCTCATCTTCCTTGTTTTTAACCACCTTTACCAGGTATTCGCCCACACCATATCCGGCGAAGGTGATGGGACGCGGTTTGACCCTCTCCTCTACCCGTTGATGCTCAAAAACCCAAAAAAAGGACAGCGATGTACGCGAGTCGATTAAATAACCCCCCAAGAAAAAAAACTGAACCCCTGCCAACAAGGCTATCGCCGCCAGCCGATGATCGCGATGGGTATACAACTGAAAAGCAAAACACAAGATAGACAGCAACAAACCCCAGTACAGGGTATTTAGATAGACCAACTCATTCAGAACAGCTGGCATGTACAATCCATCCACTTGCGTTTGCTCCATGCCATATTGAGAGGGATGGAGATGAAATGACCAAAAAATAAACACTCCCAACCACAACAACACATGAGGAAGTAGGGCAATTAAAAGAGCTTGCCAACTGCGGTGATTAGCGGAAGTCATTTCCCCACTGGGCTGGGTCTTCCATTCGGCATAATACATATGGTGTGAGTTTCATTACCACTAAGGTAGCTCAACCTCAAAAGGCTCGTTGAAACATTCGATTTTGTGCAGAAAATGTCGTTAAACGGCTGCTCAAGAGGGAAACTTACCCGTGGAATTTCATATACCTTAGTTTGGATGTTACGTCTGCTACCAATCCCTTCAGGTTTATTTGTTGCGCTTTGCCTAACCAGCTGGTCGGCAGCGGCTCAGTTTACCGAAATCATCAACAGCGATCGGCCTTGTCAAGCCAACACGCCCTATGTTGTGGGCAAGGGTGTTGTGCAGTATCAAACCGGATTGGATTTGTTGCGCATCAAAGATTCACCCACCCACACTAGCGGTCAATTATACGGTCATGTCCTGCGTTACGGACTGACCGATAATTGGGAATTAAATGCACAAAGCGATTATTTAAAACTGCGGATTACCACCGGTGAACTTACCACCGATGTTGGAGCTTGGTCCAGTGTTCAGGTGGGTTTGCGCCGCCGTATGTGGGAACAAAAAACCATCCGACCCAAATCAACCGCCTCGGTTCGAATTCATTTACCGGTTGGAGGTGCCTTGGCGGCCGAAAAACCCGTATTCGATGTACTAACCATTCACCAATGGGTACTTCCCCATCAATGGACCCTTACGGTCAATGCAGGTTGGGCCAAATCTGAAATCACAGCCCATCAATGGCGTTATGTGGTTAATGCCTCTCATCCCCTTGGCAAAATCCTCTGCCTGTACCTGGAAGGTTATGGCGATTACAGCCAAAACCTCGCTCAGCACAAGTGGGATGCCGGTTTTACGATCATTCCTCACCGAAACATTCAGTTGGATTTGTTTGGCGGCTTGGCTCGAAATCGAGGCAAATCAGAGATGCTAATTAGCACGGGACTGAGCTGGAGAATTTTGCCCCGTTCTCGAAGAATTTAAGCGAACGTATTTAAAACTCATACCCAGCGTTTGGCCTAAGTCTTATCACTGCAGATGAGATAAACCCAGGGCAACCCTGACCACCCTAAAACACTTAAAAGGTGCGCTCTACTTTAACAATCGGTAGTTTTTGTAGCTAAAGTCCAAGCCCAAACGGGTGCGCAACCAATCTTTTAGTTTATTTTTTACCGTACGGCGATCCATACTCGGATCGTGATTAAACTGCCACTGCATCGCTTTAATCCGCGCTTGCATGACCGCGGGATGAGTCCCTTGAAACCGCGCTAAATATTCCACGTGTTTCTCGTATTCAAAGGCATCCACCTTGGCAATGTGCTGTTCAACCCACGCATCATCATGCCAGAGTTTGTTGAAATTAACTTGTTTCTTTTGCATGGCCTCGGGCTGTTTTACCCAGCCGTAGTGATACACACAGGCATCGATGGCTTTCACGGAGAGTAACTGATCATCGTCCTTTCTAAAACCTTGGGCATCCCGAAAGCTGTAAATCCTTCCATTGGGACGTATACAGCGAATTTCATTTCGGTACCAATTGGCTGAGGCTCCAACAAAGTCATAGGATCCGTAAAAATGGAGGTAGTTAAACAACAATCCGTCGACCTTCGTATCGTTTTTGTAGCGCTCCATGGCTGACCTGATGGCGGAATGATCTTTTTCATGCAACACCTCATCGCCTTGAATATATATCGCCCAGTGGGCATCGCTATCCACTGCTTGCAGCGCTTTATCTGTCTCGGCGGCCAAAACCCGTCCGCCGGCTCTCAAACTATCATCCCACCGGGTGGAGACAATCTTGATCCGCTCGGGATCAATCGATTGAATGAGCTCAAGGGTATTGTCACTCGACTCTCCTACTGCAACCACCACATGATCAACCAAGGGCAATATCGACCGGATGGATTCCACCACGGGATAATCGTACAATATGGCATTGCGAATAAACGTAAATCCAATGACCTTCAAGGGCGCGTCCATGTGGCAAAAAAAAGCAATTTATCGCACAACCCTTGCAGTTGACCCAATCTGAATGAATGACCGGCTATCAACCCAGATCATTCACAAGAAGCATAGATGTCGAGATGGCTTGCATTTACGGGCGATTGAATCTTCGACGGGTTGAAATTTCCCACCTACACCCCATGTAAAATAGGCGACCTTGATTGGGGGCGTAAACGTAAGACGGGTCAAATGTCAGTGCATAGGGATTTTCGGGGGTGGCCACCGCAGCACCTTGTGCGTCGAACACAACCTGTTTATCGAAGGGGTCGTGGCTTCGGGCAATAATAAACGGATTGCCCCGGTTAGGGGTCCAATTCAGTATGTTTTTAACCCCTCCATACCACTCCACACGTGACCATTTTTTCCGCACCTGAATATTCTGTCGATTCCACCACGGCGACTCCGATTTCCGCGGATCTAAGGGTCCGAGGGTAGGTAAGATCATCGGGCTGTACAAATTACCGGTGTAGTCAAATGTAATCGACCAGCGCGGAATGACATACGAAATGGCATAGGTGGCCGAAAAACGCTCGGTCAACACTTGTCGAGTAGTAACCCCATCCTCGGTGATGCTGTTATCGGCAAAGGTGATGCCCATGTGGGTCTTGAGATTTTTGAGCCCTTCCCACTCTACCGACGCAGAGAAGCCCCTGCAACTTGCGAATCCCGATAAATTGTTGTATATTATAGCATTGGGATCACTCAAGTAATCGGCTGTGATTCTATTGTTGAAATGGGTGTAGAAAAGACTGACGTCGAGGGCTATCCACTTATCAACGCCCAGCGGTTTCCTGAGCAGGAAGTTGGCGTTGATATTAACCGATCGCTCGGGAAGAAGGGTTTGCTCTACCAGTACTTTTCGGGCTCCTGTGAGCGCGGCGTGATCTTCCGTAAACAGCTGTACCACGCGATAACCCGTTCCAGCATTTAAACGCCAAGAAGCGTATGGTCCCGACTTCCACTTTACACCCAAGCGCGGCGTGTGAATCATACCGTGCACCGGGTGAAAATCCAAACGATAACCCGCCATTAAGGTACCCAGCGCAGAAAACTCCCATTCGTCTTGCACAAATACACCGGGCAGTGCAGTGTTTTTTCCCAAGCCATTAATCTGCTCACTGCTAGCGGTTGCGGTTGCGGGGGTATTATCGTCGAAATAGGTATGTCTCCAACTGGCCCCTGCCACCATTTGATGCGATCCGAGGGTTTTATACCACAGCAATTGCGCAAAAGATACTCGCTGAAGTGCCGCGTAATGGGTGGTTCCATAATAACTGTCTTGAATATGTTGATTGAAGGAACCTTGTAGGAGGAATTTTTCGCGAAAAGGAAGCTCATAAACACCAAACCACTCCCATCGACGGGTATCGATATGTTCGCCATAAATACTGTCGCCACCCTTGAACGATTCATTCCAGCGCAGGTCTCCGCCCCATCGATCCTCATTTAAATACCTACCCGCCATGGAAAACTGTCTCGACTTGGGTCGATCCATCTGCCATTTCTGAAAAATACTGGTGCGGTTCTGAAGGGCCACATCGGTAAATAGGTCGTTGTTTTTATCGATTCGCTCTTGAAAACGAAAATGATGAAGGCCAGTTAAGACCGAAAATCGGGAACCGAGGCGCTCCATCCAAGCCAAATCGGCACTGGTCTCGCCCCAGTGATTAGACATCACGTCGAGTTCGATTTTTGACTCAGCCTGGCTTTTGGTGATTACGTTGATGACCCCTCCCATGGCCTCACTGCCATACAGGGAAGAGGATGGCCCTTTGACCACCTCTACGCGCTCAATAAGCGATGAGGGAATGCCCATTAAACCGTAGACCGTAGACAACGAACTAACGAGCGGCATACCATCGACCAAAATCATTGTGTACGGCCCCTCCATGCCATTGATATGGATGTCGCCCGTATTGCAGACCTGACAATTGAGTTGGGGACGAAGGCCGTTGATGTTTTGCATGGCATCGTACAAGTTGACGCTGGGATTTTTCCTCAGAAAACTGCGTTGATAAACCTCTACAGGTACCACGCTTTTCATGCGCGACATTTCACGCAGGTTCCCGCTAATCACAACTTCTCCCATCGTGCGCTCGTCGGCTTGCAACTCGATACTCACATTTTCAAGGTCATTACAAGCCTTCGTCAGTCGCTGCCTTTGGTATCCAAGTGCCGAAATCTCCAGCACAACGCTGTCCTTACAAGGGCATTCAAACCGAAAATAACCCTTCTCGTTGGTAAGTGCGCCAATGGCTTCTCCGACGCATTGAACCCGCGCATCGGCCACGGGATTACCCGCAGATCTAACCCATCCCACAACGGAGGTCTGCGCTTGCACACCCATCCACACTACACAAAATACCGCACTCAAGGCGCACTTCATCTTCTTGTATTTTGTCTGCAAAACTATATAAGTTAGATTAATCTAACAAATTTAATTTTAGCAATGTAAAAATGCAGTGCTTTAGCCTAGTAATGGCAGGTTTAAGTCATATCGCGAATCCCGATTATGAATCAATTTTTTTTAGCAGCTGCTCAATTAATCATTCACAAAGCGGATTAAATGGACTTACCCTACCTGAGCCATCAGCGAATCGATAACTTTTAGTATTTTCGAAACCCGCTATGATACTCAGTTATACCGAGGAGAACTACCTCAAGGCCTTGTTGAAGATTGCGCAGGTTCACCCCGAAGGTGCGGTTGGAACCAATGAATTGGCGCTGC
>DASUEB010000097.1:0-2299 GCA_036275295.1 Luteibaculaceae bacterium
TCAACGATCGATACGCGGTTTCGTCCTCAGCAAGTTCCTTGATTACCTCCATGTCTGTACGGGCGTGCGACAGCATATCGACGAAGTTGTACACCACAATGTTTAAGGCATTCTGATTTAGGTTGCTGAAGTTTTCTACCAACTTTTTGCCCGCATCCAGGGTTGTGATTTTCTGGTAGCTGTGTTTTCGGGTATATCCCAATCGCTTCAACTGAAGACTGAGAAGTTCAGGTTCGTATTGGTTTTTACTGCCTTCATCGTTTTCGTTTAACCACAGGTCTTTGTGTATTTTCTCAATTTCGCTGGGCATCAATCCGGCAAAAAAGCTATTGCGGGCGTATTGGGTTGCCGTTGGCAGAATGGTGCAATACGCATTTTCCTGTTTGATGACGAAATAATCACTGAGGATATTTCGTATAGTTCGCCATTGATCCATCCTCAAATTATCGATGAGCACCACAAACAAGGATTCTTCCTCCTTGGCAACGGGATAGATTAATTTCTTGAACGCCGTGTGCGACAGAACGGGTGCTTCTTGATCTGAATTGGGTTTGAGCCAATGGAGGTAGTTGCGGCTGATGAATTTGAAGAATTGGCCATTGGCCTCGGTTTGTTGGGCTTGAAGCATGCCTTTCATGCCGGGATCGGCGGTTTGACTCAACTCAATATCCCAAAAAACCAATTTGTTGTAAACTTCCAGCCACGAATCAAAATCGTGTGCATCGCTAATTTGCGAGGATAGGTCCATGAATTGGCTCCGGTAGCTCGTCATGGCTCGGTCCCCCAACAACCGCTTACTGTCGAGATTTTTCTTGAGCGTGAGGAGGATCTGATTGGGATTGACGGGTTTGATGAGATAGTCGGCTATTTTACTGCCAATGGCGTCTTCCATGATCAACTCTTCCTCACTTTTGGTAATCATGATAACCGGTAGGTCGGGTCTTTTTTCCTTGATTTTAACCAATGTTTCAAGTCCGGTTAGTCCAGGCATGTTTTCGTCGAGAAAAACCACGTCAAAAAAGTCCTGGTCTAACTCGTCTATGGCATCGATGCCGTTTGAAACCGTGGTAACGTGAAACCCCTTTTCTTGCAAAAAGAGAATATGAGCCCGCAGATGTTCAATTTCGTCATCGGCCCAGAGTATTTTGGTCATATGGGAGTAGGTTTGGAACTACAACGCAACTTAGGTCAATCTATTGGCATTGGCAATGGATAAATTCATTTTTCTTCAAAAGTGATGGGTTAGACAAATAAGCCAACAGGGCGTTTACCTTTGTGCTCCTATGAGCTCAGAGACTGGAAAGCGAAAAATAATTAATGACCCCGTTCACGGCTTCATTGCCCTGCCTTCGAAGGTCATTGTCGATATGGTTGAACACCCGTTTTTTCAGCGACTTCGACGTATCAAGCAGTTGGGACTCACCCATATGGTCTACCCCGGGGCGCTGCATACCCGATTCCATCACGTCTTGGGCGCCATGCACCTCATGAACGAAGCTCTGGATGTGCTCAGTGCCAAAGGGGAAATCATCACTCCCGAGGAAAAACAAGGTGCTTTACTGGCTATTCTGTTGCACGATATTGGTCATGGACCCTTCTCACACGCCCTCGAAAATACCCTGGTTACCGGCGTACACCACGAACAACTGAGCGAGTTGTTTATGGATTTGCTCAACAAAGAATTCAATGGCGCGCTGAGTTTGGGCATTTCCATTTTCAAAAATCAATATCCAAAGAAATTCCTACACCAATTGGTGAGTAGTCAACTGGATATGGATAGGCTTGACTACCTGAGCAGGGATAGTTTTTACACCGGAGTTTCTGAAGGGGTTATCAGTGCCGAGCGCATCATTAAAATGCTGGCCGTGGTAAACGATGAGTTGGTGGTGGAGGAGAAGGGGGTTTATTCGATCGAAAAATTCATTGTGGCCAGACGTTTGATGTATTGGCAGGTTTATCTTCATAAAACAGTCGTTTCAGCTGAGTTTTTGCTAGTGAACATCCTCAAAAGAGCCAAAGAGCTGGCCAAGCGAGGCGAGGTGCTTTTTGCGTCACCAGCTTTGCAGCGATTTTTATACCACGACTACGAATGGCGTCATTTCGAGCAAGACCCAACGCTATTGACGGATTTCGCTCAATTGGACGATTTTGATATCATGACCTCGGTCAAGGTTTGGCAGTCAAATTCCGACAAGGTGCTTGCCGAATTGTGTCACCGAATGGTCAATCGCCAGCTCTTCAAAATTGTGATTCAAAAAGAACCCTTTCAGGAGAACAAGTTGATTCAACTCAAAAGTCA
>DASUEB010000098.1:0-6362 GCA_036275295.1 Luteibaculaceae bacterium
TTCCTCCCGATAAATTGGGCCTGACCCCCGGGGAGATTCGCGATGTAATTGCCTTTTTGCACTCGCTCGATGAAGAGTCAAAAAAATAGAAGCGTTCTGTAATGTCGCAACGGCACAATGTTGAAGAGCGATTCGCGCTAAAATGGTAACACAAGCTTAATATGTCCCGCATGCCAAATCGGGTAAAACGCCTCGATTTCTGCGCCGTTTTAGATACGTAACGCGACATTAACACTAGCGATAAGTTGAGGTGATCCTGCTTGGTTTTCTTTGTGCCATGGAAATGTTAATTGCTGCCGCACGCCACAATTTTGGCTCACTTTCTTTCAGAATCGAAAAAAGAACGGCGCTATATCTGGCCTTGGTGTTAACCGTGGTGGTTATGTTGGTAGAATGGATTGCGGGTGTGAAAACCAACAGCGTAATGCTTCAGAGCGATGCAGTCCATATGTTGAGCCATGCTGCATCTTTGGGCGTTTCATTAGTAGCGATTTGTCTGGGCGCATCGGACGCTGGTTCCTCAGATCAGGTTCGGACGAAGCGTTACGAAGCAATGGGGGCTTTCGTGAATGGACTGTTGCTAATCTTATTCACGGGTCAAATCTTTTGGATGGGATTTGTGAAAGCAATAGATCCTTCGGCTGTTAATGTCGCTCAAGGGTTATCAGTGGCTTTTATAGGTCTGGCAACCAACCTGATTTGTGCGTTAATCTTGGCTTGGGGAGGTGTGGAGGATTTGAATAGCAAAAGCGCATTTTATCATCTTCTGGCAGACACTTTTTCCTCAGTTGTGATTATTGTTGGCATGGTTGTTATCAAGTACACCTCATGGTTTTGGGTGGATGCAGCGCTTAGTGTTGGTGTAGCCGTGGTGGTTGCCAAGTGGTGTATCAGACTTCTTAAAGAAAGCTCCCGGGTTCTTTTACAGATGAAACCGAGGTGGGTGAAAGAGGAGAAAATTGCACAAGATCTGTTTAATCGTTTTGATTTGCTCATTCAGCCGCCCAAAGTAAACGTATGGGAATGCGCTCCGGGCCAGTGTGTGGTGGTCATTCATGGGGCCGTGTATCCGGGTACACATTTAGAATATCGCAATCTCAAAAACGAGATTCGGAAACGTCTTGAAACGCAGGTAAACGCGGTGAGCGTAAAGATTGAATTAGACTGTTGAGAAATTGATGCCAACTCGGTTGAAAAATCCGTTGGCTCAGTGAGCAAAGAGGCCGGTTGATGCTTTTTGCTTGTGTTCCGAACTCATGAAGTGGTACCATTTAATATACTATTAAGCGATGATTATCCGCGTCAGCATTTGTGGTACGGCCCTTATGGTTGTAATTCGACGCCCAGTCTGCTGAGTTTAAACGTCAGAGGACTTAAGAGCCACCCATTCTTTTGTTAATTGGGGTTGGTGGTCAATACGGAATTGATATATTTGATAAAATCAATCCCATGCGCAGAATAATTTTCGCCCTCATTATCAGTGTTTTTGTTCCATCGCTGGCAATTGGCCAAGTAAATACAAATGGTCGGTCAGGTAGAAACAAGAGTGGTCTAGAACAATTTTTTTCGAGCCAATTGCTCAAACCACATCAAAAGATAACAGCACACTTAAAATCTTCGGCTGCCCTGAAGTGGTATTTGGATAGCGCATGGGTAGATGGTTACTCTATTCAAGAACAAGCGTATAACATTAATGAAAAGAGATTTTACCAGTACAACGGACTTGGGGAATGCATTCAAGAGGATTTGCAGTATTTGGACACAAACGGAAATATTGTGGCTGGGTATATTATCGACAATTATTATGATCAGCAGGGCTTACACGTAATGGCGACGACATCTTTTCTCGACACTGCTACCATGACTTATGTGCAGAGTGAGCGGATTTTGTATAGCTATGACGAGGGGCTCTTGATAGAGCTGAAGCTCCAGTATAAAGACGGTCTTTTTGGATCCTTTGTAGATGTTTACAGGGAAAATTATTCATATGAGCAAAACCTGCTGCGCTCTGAAGTTCACCAGGATTGGAGTGCAACATCAATAGAGTGGCGAAACGTAGCAAAACACGAATATTTTTACAATTCTTCAGATGTTCTGAAGTACGTTACGAATTACGATTTCCAGTCGGGAGCTTGGGTATACACAGGTAGAAAGGATAATACGTACCAAGGAGGACTGTTGACTGAAGAATATTTCACCTTCAATGCATCAATGGGAGGCACATCAGAGGCAAAGAAAACATATGTCTACGACAGTCAGGGCAACTTGATTGATTGCAATTATTCAGTCTTAGCTCAAGGTTCATGGCGCAAAAGCCATGGAAGGGCCTATGAGTTTGATGCCTCAGTTGCCGTGCAGGATTTACTTCTGCCTAAACTAGTTTGGACCTACGATGAATTGATTGGTAAGTTTCAGAGCAAGCCTATGGCTTGTAATTATGTGGATTACTACCTCGATCCGAACGGTATCTCATTGGAGCGAATTTTTTACCACTACAACCTTCGTGAGGTAAATGCCATTGGGGAAATCAGCAAAAACCTTTATTCGCTGCGGGCCTATCCCAATCCAGCCACCACTGAGGTTGCAATTGATGTTCCTGATCAATCAGAATACCGAATTCTAGATCAGGTGGGGCGCGTCATCGCAAGCGGAAGGGTACTAAACGGCAGAATCAATGTTGCAAATCTGCATCAAGGCTACTACACAATCGTTGTTGGCCAGTCCAGAGCCTCGATTATCAAACAATAGTTCAACCCTCTTTTTTGGTAGATTCTCAAATCCCCCTCTTGATTTTGTTAAAATAAGCCAATTTTTTTATTTTAGGTTCACAAAACTCAATTATTATGGGACTTATTTCAGAATTCAAAGAATTTGCCATGAAAGGCAATGTGGTGGACCTAGCCGTAGGTATCATCATTGGTGCTGAATTTGGCAAGATTGTCAACTCACTTGTTAACGACGTGATCATGCCTCCAATCGGATTTTTGATTGGCGGTGTTAATTTCACCGACCTGAAATTAGTCATACAAACGGCCGATGCCAGCGTAGGAGGCAAGGAGGTTGCGATTGGTTACGGCTCTTTCATTCAAAGTGTTTTTAACTTTATCATTATTGCAGCTTCGGTGTTTTTCATGATCAAAGCAATGAACGCCCTGCGAAAAGAGCCTGCGAAGGAGTAAAGCGCTTTTGCAAATTAGATTTCATGTTTGCAGGTGAACGCGTCTGTCATTTGCGGTCTGAATAAGAGTGAGAAAACAGCAAGGGATTGAGGTCTCGGGTAGACTAGGTTCGACTTATCGGACCTGAGTTAACCAAGGTCATGTAGTAATTGATAGCTCAAGGTATGGATAGGGGATCATTCATTTTGCTTAGGGTAGAAGATGAAATCTTGTTCTGAATCAAATTTTTAACCCTATAAGGTGAATACATCGCAACATTTTATCGATTTCATTGGGGGCGATGAGGGCCCGTGGCGCGTTACCCGTATGGATGCCGCGGTAGGAGCGGATTTGCCTTTCGCCTCTCGAATAAAGATGATCAGCAGCGCTATGAGCGACCAGAACTCGGGTATATGGGTTTTGAGGTCCTACACCAGCCATGCCAGGTACACTGAGTGATCGGAGCGCGAGGCCTTAAATCAGGTACAAGCCGCTTTGGGCCGCACAGAGGCCACATATGGCGCCCTCATCCCCATCAAAAAAAGTCAAGCGTGGTGGGACTTGGCCCAGGATGAGCGCAGAAAGATCTTTGAAGCCAAATCGCACCACACCGAGCTGGGTTTGAAATACCTTCCGCAAATTGCCCGTAAGCTCTATCACTGCAGGGACATCGGTCAGCCTTTTGATTTTCTCACCTGGTTTGAATTTGCTCCTGAGCACGCCGGTTTGTTCGATGATCTGGTGTATAACTTGCGTGCTACGGAGGAGTGGTGCTATGTGGAACGAGAGGTAGATATTAGGTTGATTCACGAACCCGAATTTGCTTGATTCAAGTTGGGGTCGGCTGTTTTTCTTGGTTCCAAAAAACGACATAATGAATGGAGAATCCTTTTTGCCGTAAATAGTTCTTCTAATGAGATCGAAAGTTGCCTTTTTATTCCTTTTCTACCTCGTTTTTACCATGCTGTTAAACAGTTGTCTGAGTTACGAGGCCAAGATTTGCGATATTAGTTTTGGACCCCTTTTTGGACCTCCACCAAACGACTCCACCCCACATCAGTTCGCCGATCGAATAGGCTTTGAGGTTGCGGCATGGGGCAGAGATCCTGGAATGTGTCTAAATATCAAAGCGTTTGGATTTACAGAGGCATACGCCACCACTAAGTGTGCAAAATACGTCAATCACTTGGTAGCATCTTCGTTTGTACTCAGTTTTGATCGGCCCATTGTCGTGGATAACGACACCTTAGAACCGGGAGCAAATGCACTGTCGGCAGAGGGTATTTCCAATTTGATTGATGTGCGCGTAGAGGAGGATTGCGAATTTGTTTTTGGTCGGATGGAATGGCGCGATGAATTGCGTCAGAAAATGGTCTTTGAACCGGGGGTATACCGATGTGATTTCAGCTGTGAGACTACCGATGGGAAGCGCTTTCAAAAATCGATTGAAGTCATTTTTAACAACTAGTGGCGGGAAATGATCGCAGCGTGAAAGGCTAAAATACCCCTAAGGATTAAGGTTTTGCGTCGATCCTTGTCTTTGAGTTATAATTCTGCAACTTTACACCTCATTTAACCCGGACTCCAGCCATGCACGTAGGCAAAAGATATACCAACATCGAGGTCCTTTTCTGGACTCGCAGGAACATTTATAAGTTGACCATCATTTCGCTCGTGCCGGTTTTGTTGTACGATGTTTGTGGTCTTCACTGGATTGCTTTGCCCTGGACGGTGGTAGCTTTGCTGGGCACAGCCACGGCGTTTATAGTGGGTTTTCGCAATTCGCAAACCTACAACAGGACTTGGGAGGCTCGCCAAATTTGGGGTGGAGTGGTAAATTCGAGTCGGGCTTTTGGCATTGCAGCGCGCGATTTTATTCAAGATCCCAACAAACAACGCCTGCTCATCTATCGCCATATTGCATGGATGACGGCCTTGCGCTATGCCATGCGCGAGCCGCGAGGTTGGGAAACCATGAGCGATCCGAAAAACGTGGAGTATCAGAAAAAGAACTTCACGGTTCCCGAACGCGACCAAACCCTGGAGCAAGCCTTATCGCCTCATTTATCGACCGATGAGTTGAGATTCATACTTCAAACCAAGAACAAAGCTACCCAGCTATTGGCCTTGCAAAGCAAATCGATTGCCGAATGGACGGCAAATGGGGAGGTTTCTGAATTGCGTTTTATTGAATATCAGCGTTTGTTAAAGGATCTCTACGATGTGCAAGGGAAAAGCGAGCGCATCAAAAATTTCCCCTATCCGCGGCAGTTTGCAACGGTGAATGGCATGTTGGTTCAATTTTTCATTTACCTGTTGCCTTTTTGCATGTTGAGGGAGTTTGACCGACTGAAGGAAACGCTGAGTCCATTAGCTGCCGAGCACGTAGTATGGTTGGTTGTGCCTTTCAGTGTGCTCATTTCTTGGGTATTTACCTCACTTGATCAAATAGGGGAGAGCACAGAAAATCCGTTTGAAGGCAATGCCAATGACGTGCCCATTTCCCAGATCAGCCGAAACATTGAGATCGATCTGTTGGAGATGATCGGTCACCAGCCTTTGCCAGAACCCATCGCGGCAAGGAATAGCATTGTGTTATAGTTCGGGTGATTGTGGAGCGTCGGGTTCTTTGATGTAAAAATAACTCGAGGCCGTTTGGAGGTCATCGTACGTGATGGGGTCTTGTTTCCAATAGTGCTCCAGAAAACTCAACATGGCAAAATCGCCGCCGCACATGGCCGTGTGCGTGAACAACACACCGGCGAAAAGCACCTTCCAACCCCCATCGAGGCCTATGGTCAGGGTTATGCACACCAAGCTAATGACAGCAAATGGCGCCAGGGCTACCCAAGTAAATTCCTTCTTAGAGGCCACAAACCGATCGGCCAAAGCCATGAAGTAAAACTTGGTCCATTGCGCTTGATAGGAAGTCTGTTTCGCCCCGCAAAGGCGGTAGGTAAGCGCATGGATATACTCGTGCAAGGGAACCAAGGCGAAGGTAACAGCCATTCCGTAACTGAACCAATCGAAGGCTCCTTTGATCTGATAGGCATGGCTCATGATCAATAAATAAACCAATGGAATGGCAGTGCCCACAGCCAGCACCTTATACCCTATGGCACTCCAATTTTTGCGCTTGAGTTGCTCTTTCACAAAAGGCATGAGGTCGCTGTGTTTGATCTGATCGATCAACTGATAGGGCTT
>DASUEB010000099.1:0-24051 GCA_036275295.1 Luteibaculaceae bacterium
TTCCATAGGCAATGCCACCCATGTACCGTCAAATGAATTCGGCAGTTGCTTGTAAGCAAAAAGCTGACCATCGGTGTAGTCGTTTGCCACCGCAGCCTCAAATTTGAACAATACACCAGGAGTGTTGTCGTCGGTTAGGTATACAGTGCGACCGTCGTTGATGTACAAAGCGCCTTCGTGTGAGAAACGCCCCATCTTATAGTATTTCTGGGTGGCTTTCCCAGTAGCAGGATCAACTTCTACCATCCAACCAAAGTTTTGGAAACGCTTGATGGTTCTTCCCGCGAAGGCGTTACCAGCAGGAATAACATAGTCTGAAGTATCGCGGTAGCCGTTGTTGAATAGGTCAACGTTGTTTGATGGCGGAAACTCTTCAGCAGTTGTTACCAAACCTGCAGGATTTTCACCACCACCGCAGTTTACATAGGTGCCACCAACCGTCGATTTAAAATCCACATAGTTGAAGTCACCATCCACTTGCCATTGGCCATTGTTGCGTTTCACGCGGAAGCTGGTCATACCCCCTCCATCGTCAAGGTTGTTGTCGGTACCACGCAATTCGTGGTTTACCAACAGCTGAGCATCGCTGCTGTCGTTGTAAGGTACAAAACCAATGTAATCGTGGTTTTGTTTGGCAGGAGCCATTCCACCACCCAATGAAGCTGGTTTTTTGACCATACTGGCTGACCCACTAAACAATGGAGTGATTTGAATGGGTGAAGGAACCAACACCACCGTAGTGTTAAAGTTGGTGTCGAGGGTTGGAAAAGCCTGGCCATAAGCAAGGTGCCCACCCAAAAAAAGCATAAATGCAGCGTAGTGTTTTTTCATGGCGTTTTTTTTACACCACAAAAGTCAACTCACCGTGTAAGATGCGAATTACTGATGCCTTAAGGCTCTGTTAAGTTGAATCTCTGGAGGTTATCAATGCATCACATCATGCTTAGATAAAACTTACCAATGTTAACTCAAGCCTTCAACTTCTGTACTTCTGTGCGCACTTCGCTCGCCAATTCAGCAATGTAGGCTGGTGAGCTGTCAAATCGAATGCCAGCGGCTTTGTATATTTCTGGAATGGTTCTGGTGTACCCCAGACTCAGCGCCTGCTTGTAGCGATGGATTGTCTTTTCTGGGTCTTTCCGATAATTGCGCCACATGGCCAACGCACCCAGCTGGGCCAAGCCGTATTCGATGTAATAAAACGGCACTTCGAAAATATGCAATTGCTTTTGCCATGCCACTTGTTGGTACTGCTCCAAACCGGTCCAATCGGTCTCACCCGATTGCAAGGCAGAGGTAATTTTCAACCACTGACGGGCTCGTTCCTCTTGGGAATGGCCCGGATTTTCATATAGCCAGTGCTGAAATTTATCAACCACAGCTACCCAAGGCAAAACACTTAGCGATCGCTCCAGTTGATCCATCTGTGCTCGTTTCAGCGCTGTGGGATCCTCGTAAAATTCATCCCATTTATCCATCGTGAGCAATTCCATGCTCATGCTTGCCAGCTCAGCAACTTCTGATGGGAAGGATTTAAACGCCGTAATTTTCAAATTGCGGGTCAAGAAACTGTGAACAGCATGTCCGCCCTCGTGAACCATGGTTACCAGGTCGCTTTGTGTGCCGGCTGCATTCATAAATATAAACGGAACACCAATCTCATAAAGCGGATAGTTATATCCTCCTGGTGCCTTGCCCACTCTCGATTCCAAATCCAGGTAGTTCATGTTTTCCATGATCGACAGGCACTCGGCAAAATAAGGATCCGTGCGTTCAAACACCCTTTTGGTCTTAGCCAATAGTTCTTTGCCCGAGGTAAAAGGAGTTAATGGTTCGCGACCCAAGGGATCACAGTCCAGGTCCCATGGTTTGAGGCGGTCTACGCCCAGTGCTTTTTTGCGCTCTGCGGCCATCTCCGCAATTAGAGGAGTGATGTGCTCTTGAATACTTTCGTGGAAGGCAAAACAATCTTCTTTGGTGTAATCAAAGCGGCCCAGTGCCTTGAATTTATAATCGCGAAAATTCTCAAATCCCGCATTAACCGCAATTTCATGCCGCTTGGCCACCATGGTGTCAAGCAAATCGCTCAACGATTGGTGATCGGCGTAGCGCCTTTCGTTGATTTTGCGCCAAATCTGCTCCCTCAACCCGCGATCGTTTTCTTTCAAAAGCGCAGCCGCCTGCTGCAGCGTTAAAGTCTTGCCCTCGTGTTCAATCGTCATCGCCCCGGTAATCTGACCGTAGCGCTGCGCCAACTCACTTAATTCGGCTTCCAAAGCAATATTGGCTTCGCGGTAGATTTCAATTTCCTTGGCTATGTTGCGGAAATAGTTCTTGTAGGTTTCCTTCTCCGGCAGATAGTCCTTGTGTGGGGATTTGTGTATTCGTTTGTTGAGCTCGTCGGCTATGGGTGCAATCTTCGGACTGATTTCGTTGACAAAATACAAGTACCGCTCCCTATGCTCTTCGCTCCCCGTATCACAGGTCATCTGTATATACCTCCAAGCCGCCTCTTCCTCCAGAACCGCCTCCATTTCACTGATGTCGTCTAACCATTTCTCAAAATCTATGCCATCTTGCACATTTCGATTTCGAAGTTGGTCAAAAAAGGGAGCAATCGACTCCCACGTTTCCAATTGCAGGTTATACGGTAGAAAATGACGGGTTTTCTTTCGGATGATGGTTTCCATAGCCAAGGTTAGGCTACAAAGATAGAACTCAGCGCTTAACCATTGGTACCGTCACAAAAGTTGTCTCATCGACCCAAGTCAATACATACCAACCCGAAACTAAATCACTGGTAACCAAGATTCCGCTGCTTATTCCCTGCATGACTAGAGATCCATCAGCCCTAACAAGTTTAAAGGCAACACCGGCGGGCAGGTGTATCTCGCGATCAAAAGGGTTGGGATAAGCCAGGGCCCGAAGGTCAGCCGTCCTCGTTTCTTGCAACCCCGTCCCTCCTACGACAACAACGTTAGAGGCCAAAAGACAACCGCTTTTATCCTCGAGCTTGGCCTGATAATAACCCGAACCCATCAAGGGCGCATTGGCAGGGCGCTGGCAATAGGGCAAACCGTTGTAATACCACCACAACGAATCTTCCAAATTAGCCACCAAAAGGGTGTCTTGCAATGCGATCTTCGGGGCCAGCGCATCTGATTTGAATCGAACCACTACGGGATTTGATGACTTGACACAACCGCCAATGCGCACCTGAACCTCATACGTGCCGGCCTCCTGAATACCGAGTGTCGACAGGGTATTGTGAGCATAAAGCTGTTGATCCTTATACCATTCGTATATCGCCCCTGGATGCTCACTGGCCATCAGATAGGCTGTATCCCCGAGGCAGTACTCGCGATCATCAACAACCGCCAACTCAGGCTGATTCATCTCAACTAATTGCACGGCAACAGACTCGGAAACCGCTTTGCATCCGTTTGAATCCTGAACCAAAACGGTAAAAACCCCTTCGCCGTAGTTGAGCCAATTCCGAGCGTGCAGGTTCATGGACTCCCCATTGCGAAACCACTCAATAAAACGGTAATTGGCCGTGCTCAATTTGTTGTAATGCCCACTACACATCACGGTTTCGCCTGTAACGTGTATTTGAGGCGCAGGACGGGGTACACGTTGCAGCAGCAAACTATTCGTTTGCCCGCGACAACCCTGCTCATCGGTTACCCAAACGTGATAAAATCCGGGCTGAGTAACCCGCCAATGCCCCAAAGCGCTCTGATCAATCTTCTCGCCATTTAAATACAGCTCAAATTGACTGCCCTGTCCCACACTCAAATTCACCGAATCGCCCGCGCAAAATCGGGTAGCCGAGGCATTCAACTGAACATCAACCTCAGGGTGAATGTACAATGAATCGCTCACCACCCTACAACCCCATTCATTGATTGTTTCTACTCGATACCAACCCGCATGACGGGCCTCCAGAACGGAATCGTAGGCCACGCCAATTCCGTCTAAATACCATTGACCCGGTATTCCGTTCGCCGAGCGCAACATGGCTCTTGTATCGCTGCAAAGCAATCCCTGAAATTCAATTTTATTGGTTTCCGTTGGAAAAACCGTCAAGCTGACGGTATCAGAACCTACTTCGCACAAGGACTGATTCTTGGGAAGGGCATAGTAAATACCACCTGTCGTTACTGGCATTTCGAGCGATTCGAAGGCTTCTATGGCAATCGAATTGTGGTATAAAACACCGGGGTCCGGCGAACGCAGCACGGCTTGGTTTCCGGGACAGATGCTCGACTGCGAAATTTCCAGTTGCAAACGATGCGAGGGCAACACTTGAATTTCGCGATGAAGTGCTGATGTACAACCGTTCTGATCTGTGATGGCGTATCCAACGCTATAGTAACCCGGCCATCGAGGGGTTATGGTATTTGTGGGTAGATGATCAACCGTGTAAATCCCTCCCAAAGGCCAACCCCCACTCAATTCCTGCGGCTCATCATCTGTACACCATTGCGCCGGAATCCTTAAATCCACCATAGGAGTATCTAAAACTCCAATGGAAAAGGATCTGAGCTGAATGCATTGCCCAACTCGATATTTCAACCAAAGCGGATGCAAACCCGACCCCCAATCCATTGGAACCACCGCAGAGATGGCAAAGCCCGCTGTATCCTTGTACCACGATACCCCATCTTGCTCAGGCAGAGGCACACTGGTAGCGTTTAAACAAATCGATGTCGGTGGCATCAAGGTAGGCGGGGTGTCATCAATCAGATGTAAGGTAAAGTCCCGAAAAGAAACACATTGACTCCCGGGATCCAGCGCTTGGTAGCGAAACGAGTAAAGGCCTGCTTGGGCTGGCATCGCCTCTGAAGGCCTATCCAACCACGTGCAACTGCCGGAGGGTGGCGAAAAGTGATCCACGGGAATGGTTGGAGCCGACAAGCAGGCCACTGCGGTATCGGGCACTTGAGGTTTCGCTACTGCCAGCGCATTTAAAGTGACAAAGCCTGTGTCTGCGCAGGTGGATGATTCAGAAATCAGAGCAATCCGCGTTGATGCATGCTCAACAGCCAGCCAATGATCCGCCGAAACCGAGCGATACGAGGGCACCAATTGATTCAAAGAGACTTGAGTTCCTGGACAAAACCACAGCGTATCGGGGCCGGGAAAAGCTTGCGATACAGCAGCATCGACGTTTAACTGAACCTGTGTTTTGCACCGACTGGAATCTTGAACACTAACCGTGTAAATTCCCGCCTCTAGGTTATGCCGCTCCCAGGCTGTAGCCCCATCCGACCAAAGAATCTGATAAGGGGGGCTGCCACCATCGACCTCTAAAATGGCTGCGCCTAGGGTGTGAGTGCCACACGGAGGTATTACTTGCGATATCAGCTCAATGGGTGCGGGACCTGTCAGCATGGCGTCTGCCCGTAGCCAGTTGCCCAACTGATCGCTGACCTCGAGGGCATAGGTGCCCACACTCGCAAATTCGAGAGAAGGACCCTGCGAATCGTTGTGGAGCCAGCGGTACTTGTATTCCCCGCCACCGCCGCGAGCGATGGCGAGAATTCGGCCGTTTAAAGCATCGGCGCAAGTGGGTGCTTGATATTGAAAATCAACGGCCAGGGCAGGAACAGCCAAAGAGGCCGGCATCGACCACGAAGGGACATCACCGGTGCCGGTTTGAAAATCTGCCCAGTTTTGCGGGGTATTGATGCTGTTCCTCAAACCGTCTGGGCTACCGCTAAATAAATTGGGATCCGAAACCCCTTTCCATCGGCCCGCCCGAACCCCACTTTGCTGAGATCCAGCAATTTTTCTTACCCAAACTGATCGAAACTGGCCTAAATTGAGCTGATTGTTGTTTATGACCCCCGACACAGGTCGCGCGCTAAAAGCACTCCCCGAGGTATCCGTGTTCCAAAAAAAGTCGGTGGTCTTTGAGGACGTGGTGTAGTTTAAACCCGCTATCAAGTGGGTTGGATTAGGCCAAGTGCCCAGAAAAGCAAAAATCTGGTCACCTGAGGAGGCTAAACTCAAAGTGCCTGACACCCGCTCACAAACCCCGGAGGAAGCGCCAATTGCGGTAAGGCTTCCGGTGTAAATGGTCACCACCTCGCCAAACGAATAGTCGCGCTGCGCCGTCCATTTCACAATGCCCTCTCCTGTGCGAAAAAGTGCCCCTTCCGAGCGGTACACGATGCCGTTGTCGGTAAATTGAAGCACGGTCCCAGAAGGCAACGACGGTTTTTTCAACACTACAAAGGATACACTGTCTACACTGCCACCGGCTTTAAAAGCCACAAAAGCGATATCGCCGGGTAACAACGTGGCCTGCCCATACACTGATGAGCACCATAACCACAAAAGCAAACTTCCTGCCAAGGTTTTCATGTGATGAGGGTTTTTATTCCCCCGAAATTCATAAGCCCCGGGCATAATTACCAGTAACATTGAGCAAGTGGTCCTACTTCGATAAAAAACCGTACGAAACCCCTATTAACCCGCTTCGGGTACTGCAGATATTAACCCGCAAAACAAGCCGCACGGCCGCACTCCAGCGGACGCGGTTCAGTCAGCACACAATCCACCAACCCATAAAAGCGTGATCTTTTCCGCTTAAACCCTCAGAAAAAGAATACTTGATGCGTATACAAAACCGGCTTCACCGCCTTATCAGGTTATTCAGGTTTATATGTTTACTTTTGCGCTTTAATAACCAGACATGCTAAACGCGCTTACCGCGATATCGCCAATAGACGGCCGATACCACAACGCTACCTCCGAACTCTCTGCCTATTTCTCTGAAGCCGCGCTGATCCGTTACCGGGTTTATGTGGAAATTGAATATTTCATAGCACTTTGTGAGCTGCCTCTACCACAGCTGGCATCATTTGACAAGGCGCAATTCAGCCGACTCAGAAGCATTCACACCGGTTTTAGCCTCGAGGATGCGCAAACCATTAAAAATACCGAGAAAATAACCAACCACGACGTCAAAGCCGTTGAATACTTCATCAAGGAAAAACTCGATGAAATGGGCTTAGGTCAGTATAAAGAGTTTGTCCACTTCGGACTGACATCGCAGGATATCAACAATACATCAGTTCCCAAATCACTGCTTGATGCGGTGCAAGAAGTGTACCTGCCCGGTCTGCTGCGCATTGCCGAAGAAATTTCGAGAATGAGCCAAGAATGGCGAAATATCCCCTTGTTGGCTCGCACGCATGGTCAACCCGCTTCACCTACCGTGTTGGGCAAGGAAATGAAGGTTTTCGCAGAGCGCCTAGACGAACAAATAGCAACCCTGCGCCTAATCAAATACGCAGCTAAATTCGGGGGTGCCACCGGCAACTTTAACGCTCATGCCATTGCCTATCCGCAAATCGACTGGGTAGCGTTTGCCAATCAATTTGTAAACGGCACACTGGGCTTAAATCGCTCGCAAACCACCACACAGATTGAACACTACGACCATATGGCCGCATTGTTTGATGTAATGAAACGCATCAACACAATACTGATCGATTTTAATCGGGATATGTGGACTTATATCTCGATGGATTACTTCAAACAAAAAATCAAAGAAGGTGAAGTGGGTTCATCCGCTATGCCGCACAAAGTAAACCCCATCGATTTCGAAAACTCGGAAGGCAACTTGGGCATGGCCAACGCCATTTTTGAACACTTGAGCGCCAAATTACCCATCTCGAGATTGCAGCGAGACTTGACCGATAGCACCGTATTGCGCAACATTGGCGTTCCATTCAGCCACACTTTGATCGGATTTAAATCAACCCTGCGCGGTATTAGCAAATTGCTGTTAAACGCAGAAGCTATCGAGGCCGACTTGGATGGAAATTGGGCGGTTGTTGCTGAAGCCATCCAAACCATTCTCCGTCGCGAAGGTTACCCCAAACCCTATGAGGCGCTGAAAGAACTCACTCGGGTTAACAGCAAAATTACAGCCGATACCTTAGCCGCCTTCATCGACACCCTGAATGTCTCTGAATCGGTGAAAGCGGAGATGAAGCGCATTACACCAGCCAATTACATCGGCGTTAAATTGGTTTGATATGAAAAAATTGCCGATCGTCCTGGGTTATCTCGCTCCGTACCGAGCATTTGTGGCTCTGAGCACCCTGTTTTTCCTGTTGGCATCGGTTTTTTCGCTTTTTTCCTTCACCTCTATCATACCGTTCCTCAATATCCTTTTCAAAACCACTGAAAGCGATATTCCGGAATCAGCACCTGCCCTCACCTGGTCTAGTGAGTCATTGTTGAACTTTCTCAATTACCAGGTCAATGCCTTTGTACAGCAACACGGCGAAAAACAAGCCTTGTTCTACATATGCATCTTCATTGTCTCGATGTTCTTTTTCAAGAACTTGCTTCGGTACCTCGCCTATTATTTTCTGGCCCCGGTGAGAAACGGCATCATGCGCGACTTGCGACAGCGCATCGAAAATCACTTACTCAAACTACCCGCCTCCTATTTCACTGACGAACGAAAAGGAAATATCATCAGCAAAGTAACCAACGACGTTACCGAAGTCGAGTGGGCCATTATAGGGTCGATTGAGCTGGTTTTCCGCGATCCGGTCACCCTGCTCATCTATCTGGGGACCATGATTTTCATGAGTTGGCAGCTCACCCTGTTTGTGATATGTATTCTACCCGTTAGCGGATTGCTCATTGGCGGAATCGCAAAAACCCTTCGCCGACCGGCTCAAAAAGGCACTCAAAAAATGGGTGAAGTCATTTCCATTATCGAAGAAACACTGGGAGGCATTCGCATTATCAAAGCATTTGGGGCTGAAAAACAAGTGGCTGAGAAATTCAAAGAAACCAACGACGAGCACTTCAGACTTATGACCAAGGTGTTCCGTCGACAATTCTTGGGATCCCCCAGCAGCGAGTTTTTTGGCTCGCTTGCCATGGCTCTCTTATTGTGGTTTGGCGGCGGATTGATTATAGAAGGCAATTCGGGTTTCACCGGTTCCTTTTTTATCGCTTATGTGGTTATTTTCTCACAAATGATTCAACCCGCGAAAGCCATTAGCGACTCTTTGTTCCGATTAAAAAAAGGAATGGTTTCGGTTGAGCGAATCAACGAAATTCTAAAAGCCCAACCCGAGGACTATCAAACCTCAGGCGGCGAGGTAAATCTCCAGTTGCAAGGCGAATTGAGCTTTGAAAACGTCTCATTTTCCTATCCTAACGGAACCCAGGTTCTACACCACATCAACCTGACCATTAAAAAAGGACAAACTCTGGCATTGGTCGGTCAGAGCGGCGGCGGTAAAACAACGCTTGCCAACCTGGTTCCGCGATTCTTTGATCATCAAAGTGGCCATATTCGAATTGATGGCAAAGACATCAAAGAGATTCCCCTCCAAGCGCTTCGATCGATGATTGGCATTGTTACTCAGGAGAGCATTTTGTTCAATGATACCGTATTTAACAATATCGCCTTGGGCAGGGAGCATGTACCGCTTGAAGCGGTAGAAGCCGCGGCCAAGGTAGCCAATGCCCACGATTTCATTGTCGACTTGCCCAATGGCTATTACACCAACATTGGCGACTTGGGCTCTAAACTGAGTGGCGGGCAAAGGCAACGCCTCGCCATTGCAAGGGCAGTGCTCAAAAACCCCGACATCCTGATTTTAGACGAAGCCACATCAGCCCTCGACACGGAAAGCGAAAAATGGGTGCAAGATGCGCTGGAAAAACTCATGAAAAACAGAACCAGTATCGTTATCGCCCATCGACTTACCACTATTCAACACGCTGATATCATTGCCGTTATTGAAAAAGGCCAAGTTGTTGAGACCGGCAACCATCAGGAACTACTCGCCAAACAAGGCGCCTACAGCCGGTTTGTTGAGATGCAGCGCTTTCAGTAAGACGTTTCCCGCCCGTTTCGGTAACAATCCGTTAATAACTTTGTTCAAAATTGAACATAATGTACCCACACATGCGGGGGTTTTGGCGTAAATTAGCTTTAAGTAATCGGGAAGTATTAGATGTTGACTTTATTCGGCATAGGAAAACGCAAAATCTCTGAGAACAAGGTAGCCAATGTCTTGGTAAACACCTTGATAGAGTACTGTGAGAACGGTTTTCCCGAAGTAGTTGAGGTAATCAACAACAGCCCCGAATTCAGCTCTTCTCCCAATGTCGACAAAGAGCAATACGCCGAATTTCTTCAGATCCTCATCGTCTCCAACCTCAACTTTTTACCCCACTACCTCGAACCCGATATAGCGGCGCGAGTACAAGAGCTGGTGATCGAAAAATTTGCCGGTGTCTTTGAAGTAAATCCCAAAGAGCTTGACGACCGATTGAAGGAATACAAGAAATTCCTCACGCGGATCAATCACCCCTCCAAAAACATGCTATACGCCATGTCGAAAGGGATGTTTTACAAATACGACCTCAACGACTACCAAAACGAGGAGTATTTCAGAAACCTGCAAACACCCAATCCCATTTTCTTGAAGCGCCTAGACGATGTCATGGCTCAATTTATTTTCAATTGGGATGACTTTGTGGCCAAATACCGCGTTACCGCCCAGTAATTCGCCATTCTCGGCAAAACTTCAACCGAAGATACTCCACTCCTATCCCCGCAAGCATCGCGATTCTCGCGTTAAACGAACACAAGCTGTATTCTAGCAGCGAGCCAAGGGTATAAAACCCATTAAACCTGCTGAATTTGATTGACTCCCAAACCAAAATGCTCTTCGGCCATTCTGCAGATAGACGATCCGATGGCCAAACTGGCCGTTGCAGCCGGTGATGGAGCATTGAGTACATGAATGCTGTTGTTGCGGTATTCAATGCGGAAATCATCGCGTGTATCGCCGTCTTGCGCCAATAATAGCGCCCTAACACCCGCTCTGCCCGGCTTGATATCCTCCATCGTCAAATCAGGTATAATCCGCTGAAGAGTCTTCAAAAAAAGCCTTTTACTGAATGCCCGTCGATATTCATCAATGCCAAAACGAATGTTTTTAAAGAACAACTTCCAAGTGCCCTGATAGGTTAAGGCATCCCACGTGTCGCGCCAATCGAAATCCGTCTTGCCGTAACCCTCGCGCTTGAAGGTAAACACGGCATTGGGTCCGCACTCAATTTCGCCATTGGTCATGCGTGTGAAGTGAACGCCCAAGAAAGGAAAGTCGGGATTGGGTACCGGATAGATCAAGTGTTTTACCTTGTGTTTGCCCTGTTCGGTTAATTCGTAATAATCACCTCTGAATCCCACCACTTTTTCCTTCAAGGGTACACCGTCTTTTTTGGCCAAGCGATCGGCCTGAAGTCCTGCGCAAAAAATAACCTTAGTAGCTTCAATTTGCTGAGTAGAAGTCTGCAGCACATAGCGATCGCTCCGGTAATCAAACGATTTTAACTCCTCGCCCAGCAGAAGCTTGCTTTTGGCATTACATTGCAGGGCCAACTCCACCATTTTTTCGGTAGCAGCTCGATAGTCGATGATTCCGGTCACCGGCACACGAATGCCTGCAATACCCTTGGCAAAAGGCTCAATTTCTCGAATCTGCTCGCCGTTGATCAACTCGATTCCCTCAACCCCATTAGCCAGTCCATTCTCAAAAATCTTGTGCAAAAAAGGCAATTCCGACTCATCTACAGCAACCACAACCTTGCCACATACCTCGCAAGGAACGCCGTGTTGTTTGGCAAAAGCAACCAACTCGCGACGCCCCTCAACACAGTGGATGGCTTTTTGAGATCCGGGTTTGTAATACAATCCAGCGTGTATAACACCTGAGTTGTTCCCCGTTTGATGATCAGCTAAGGCCTTCTCTTTCTCGATCAACACCAGGTTGAGCGCGGGATATTTTTGCTGAATTTTTAAGAAAGTCGCGGCCCCTACAATACCTCCGCCAATGATGGCTATGTCGTACATCGCATTCGCTTGCATAGCGCAAAAATACGTTACCCGAGCCTAAGAATTTGTGCGCGCAGCTATCTTTTTATCGCTGGGCACTCTCATCAGCAAAATGGCACCGAGCATGAAAAAGGCAACTATGGCCACAATGCTGTTTCTCATGGAGCCGGTAACGTCAAAAATAAAGCCGTAAGCAAAGGTTCCCAGTACGATGCCCAGTTTGTCGGCTACGTCGTAAAAACTGAAATAACTGGCGTGATCGGCTGTTTCGGGCATCAGTTTGCTGTATGTTGATCGCGACATGCTCTGAATTCCCCCCATGATCAATCCAACCACAGCGGCAACCACAAAAAACTGCGTGTCGTAAACCACAAAATACGCCCCTATGCAGACGCCAATCCATATCAACAAAGCCAAAAGCAGCGATGCTTTGTTGCCGAACCACCCGCTAAACTTGCTGAAGAAAAAACTACCCGGAATGGCCACCAATTGAATGAGTAAGATGCTGATGATTAATTTATCAGAGCTCATGGCTACAATATTGCCAGCCTCGTCAATTTGTTTCACTTCCTTGGCAGCAAAGGTGGCCGCGAGGATCATTACCGTCTGAACCCCCATGTTGTAGATGAAAAAAGAACCCAGATAGCGTTTCAACTGCAAATTCTGCTTCATTTCCCGCCAAACACTGCGCAATTCCTTGTAACCTTTGGTCAGAATGCCTTGTTTTGAATGGGTAATCTTTCGTTCCTCAGGCAATCCGACAAACGTAAATTGAGCGAAGCCCATCCACCACAAACCTACCGTGGCAAAGGCTATTTTGGTCGCCGTTCCCGTGTCGGGTATGCCAAAGGTGTTGGGCGATAAAACCAAAACCAAGTTCACCAGAAGTAGAATCACACTACCGGCATAACCATTGGAAAAGCCGCGAGCCGACAGTTGATCGTGGTATTGAGGCGCGGCAATTTCGGGCAAAAATGCATTGTAGAACACCAAGCCACCTGAAAACCCGATGCTAGCCAACATAACCAACAACATTCCCCATTCCAATTGATCGGCGCTAAACGTGGTAAACAACAGACACGATATAGCACCTAAGTAGCAGAAGATCTTCAAAAAACGCTTTTTGGTCCCGCTGTAGTCGGCTATTCCGGAAAGCAAAGGCGTTATAATGGCTACCAGTAAATAACTCACCGACAATGCATAGGAATAAAGTGCTACGTTGCGCACCTCAAAACCCATGAAACTGACCATGTCGTTGATGACATTGCCATTGGCATCCTTGGTTGCCGTGATCGACTCGTAGTAAATGGGGAAGATGGTGCTGTTGATCACCAGCGGATATACCGAATTCGCCCAGTCGTACATAATCCATGCACGAGCCACTTTTTTGTTTGGAGCCTCTGCCGTCATTCGGTCAATATCTCAATGTGAACGGCGCAATTGGCCAAGTGATCCTCTGGTCTATTTCCATACACAAAGGGCTGGCTGTTTTTCACGCCTTCAGCCTTGGTTCTCGTCTTAACCACTCCGGTTTTAACAATGGCCTCAACCACCGCCTTGGCGCGTTCGGCCGAAAGGGTATTTAATTTTGGATTTCGCTTGGCCAAGTCGGCTTCCCGATCACTGCTGTGACCAATTACCACAATGCTCAGAGTCGATTTCGTTTTCAGAATGTCTGAAAGTTTTCCAATTTGTTTTTGTGCCTCATCGGTCAGAGCCGATGAAAGACTGTCGAATTGGATCTTCATAGTAGTAATCTCCTCGGTCATTTCCTCGGCACTCACGTTCGATTCCTGTCTTTTGTATATCACCTTGGGGACATCCACAAATTCTTGTTTTTCGCATTCACAGGCACTGGCGTCGTTAATGAGTTTAACTGAAACCTCATCGATAAAATAGAACGCCGTGTTTACCTGAGCCTGCTTGAATTGAGGCGCTTTTTTCATCTTTTTGGCCGATGTGGCATTGTCGGCCGAGAAATTCCCGATGGTGAGAAATCGCTCCCCACCCTTTGCTGTGTAAATGCCACATATGGGTTCCCAGTACACCGAGGTTTCGATGATTTTGTTTTTTGAGTGTTTGATGTTGGCTTCAACCAGCAAAGGCTCTTTGGAGTCGGCCATGTTGTATTCTCGATCGGTGAGATGCGCTCCGATGTTGTTCACCGCAAACTTCGACAAATCGCTTAAGCTCACATAAAATTGCACGCAATAGGTTTTTCCTGCCTCGAGCGGCGATGCCAAGGTGGTGGTGACATACGACCTCGGCTCCTTCGACTGATAGGAATACGCTACGATACCCGCGTAATTGTTACCCGAATAGGGTTTTTCACGCCCGTATGCATTGTCGGGAGTCTTCATCAGTTCGTCCTTAGATTCAGCGCAGAAAATATCTGCCCCAGCGGCCGACAAGCTGTACCAGCCCGCCGCGATGTCTACTTTAGCCCCCGACTTCAGCTTCCCAGAAATATCCTCAAACCCCCCATTCTCGACTAAATTAACTTGTCCGTAACCGATACTTGCGCAGATAAAAAACAGAGAACTTAGGATTGGGATTTTCATATGGTTTGGTGTTGGTAATTCTTTACGGTATCAATAAAGCATTTCACGTGGTCGGCTTTGGTATCGGGATAAACCCCGTGACCCAAATTGGCTATGTGGCTTGAACCGCCGAAACGCGATAGCATTAACTTGGTCTCTTTCTCGATAGTGGCCCGATCGGCGTATAAAACGCATGGATCCATATTGCCTTGCAGCGTTTTAGACGGTCCGATGATGGCTCGGCTCTCTTCAATGTCCATGTTCCAATCCAGACCAATGGTGCGACAGCTGAGTACAGCGAGCTCTTTGCGAGCAAAGAATGCCCCCTTGGCAAACACCGTCACGGGAACTTCCGTGATTGCGTCACATATCCGCTTGATATAGGGTATGGCAAATTGGGTGTAATGATCTGGCGATACAATTCCTGCCCAAGAATCGAACAGCTGAACCATGGCCGCACCCGCCTGAATTTGCGCTTTTAGGTACAAAATAGTGGTTTGAGTGATCATATCTAGCAAATCGTGTGCCAAAACCGGATCGGTATACATCAACTTGCGGGTTTCAGAGAAGGTTTTTGATCCTGAACCCTCAACCATATAGGCCAAGATGGTAAAAGGTGCTCCAGCAAAACCAATGACCGGAACCCGGCCGTTGAGTTCTCGGGTTGTGATTTCGATAGCTTTCATCACGTAGCCCAGCGTTTCGTGCACATCAGGCACTAGAACCTTACCCAAATCTGCCCTTGACCGAACCGTTTGCTCAAACCACGGCCCTCTTTTCTCTAGCATTTGATAGGGCAAACCCATGGCCTCGGGAACTACTAAGATGTCGGAGAAGATGATGGCTGCATCCACACCCAATATATCCACGGGCTGAATGGTCACCTCTGCAGCGCGCTCGGGGGTTTCAACCAACTCTTTAAAATCTTTTAAGCTATTGCGAACCGCCAAATACTCGGGGAGGATTCTACCCGCTTGGCGCATTACCCACACCGGTGTTCTTTCCGTTTTCTCGCCGCGAGCTGCTCGTAGTATTAAATCATTCTGATATTGCATGCGGCAAAGGTAAAAGAGAATAGAAGTAGTTTACTTTAAAATACTGTGCAATCAGCAGTTTTTACGCTAGTATGACGAAACCCTTCGATATTGGAGGCCGACCGAGATAGATTATTGTGCAAGTATTTATCAACACTACAAAAGACCACCCTGCTCAGTCGAACCCCTTTAATGTTGATAAATGACTTCGGAGTCCAAGATTGACTGAGGCTTTGTGGTTATTTTAATTTTCTTTTTAACGACATTTTCGTTTTGTTTGCAACACTAAACCAAAAATGGGTCCTCAAAACCCGTTAAAACTTAAAACATGGCAAACCTATTCCAAAAAAAATCACTTAGTTCGCTCTTGACCGAGTCATCGGAGGGGGGATTAAAAAGAACCTTGGGTGCAGGTGCACTGATTGCCCTTGGCATTGGTGCAATCATTGGCGCCGGATTGTTTGTTAGAACCGCAGCCGCCGCAGGCGAAGCCGCCGGTCCTGCCGTTACATTATCGTTTGTGGTAGCCGCTATTGGTTGTGCATTTGCAGGTCTGTGCTACGCAGAATTTGCTGCAATGATACCCATCGCCGGTAGTGCCTATACATATGCATACGCCACCATGGGCGAAATTGTGGCCTGGATCATTGGCTGGGCGCTGATCATGGAATATGCACTGGGCGCCGCAACCGTTTCCATTGCTTGGAGCGAATACCTGAACAATTTGCTCGGAGGATCCATTCCCTACGAATGGTGCCACTCGCCTTTTGAGACCTCTGCAGCCGGCGTTAATGGTATTGTAAACCTGCCCGCTTTGTTGATTTTGTTTCTGTTAACCCTTCTCCTTATTAAGGGTACACAAGAATCTGCGCTGGTAAACTCCATTATCGTATTTGTAAAGGTCGGCATCGTTCTGGTATTCATCGCGATTGGTTGGGGATTCATCGACTCAGCTAACCACACGCCGTATTTCATTCCCGAAGGAACGCCCGATGTGCTCAACGCGGCCGGGGAAACCGTAGTAAGTTACAAGGGATTCTTTGAACACGGCTGGGGCGGTGTACTGGGTGGAGCTGCCATTGTATTCTTTGCCTTCATTGGATTCGATGCGGTTTCAACTGCCGCTCAGGAAGCTAAAAACCCCAGTAGAGATATGCCAATCGGTATCTTGGTATCGCTGTTGGTATGTACCTTCTTATATGTTTTGTTCAGTTATGTACTAACCGGTGTGGCTCCTTGGACCGATTTTGCAGATCCCACACTGGGTAAAGAAGCTTCGGTGGCATACGCCATTCAAAAATACATGACCGAGTACAGCTGGTTGGCAACGTCAATCACCGTAGCCATTCTGGCTGGTTTCTCATCGGTAATTCTGGTGATGTTGATGGGTCAGAGCCGCGTTTTCTTCTCGATGTCGAAAGACGGTTTGTTCCCCAAGGCCTTTTCTGATCTTCACCCCAAATACAGCACCCCGTACAAAAGCAATTTGATCTTGTTGGTGTTTGTTGGTGCATTCGCCGCATTTGTTCCCGGAAGTGTTGCGGGTGACTTAACTTCGTTTGGTACGCTCTTTGCATTTGTTATCGTTTGTTTCGGTATCATGATCCTGCGTAAAACCGATCCAACTTTGAACCGTCCGTTCAAAACCCCCTTGGTTCCTCTGGTTCCTATCTTGGGCATCTTGGTATGTGGCGGAATGATTGTAGCCTTGGATCCCAACACCCTCAAAGTGGCCATTCTATGGATGGTTCTGGGTCTGCTAGTTTACTTCGGCTACAGCAGAAAGAGAAGCGTTTTAGGTAAGAAAGCACAATAAAAACATCATTTCCTCATTTAAATAGGACATCGCGCTATCATGTCAACACTACTTGCACAAATTGACACCTTGGCGGCCAGTGCGGCCAATCCAAATGTACCTCAAGGTCAGGAGTTAAACCTGTTTGACCTGATGGTCAAAGGTGGTCCCATTATGATTCCCATCGCCCTGCTTAGCCTGTGGTCGATCTACATCATGATTGAGCGCTACTTGCACATCAAGAAAGCTACCAAAATCGATGCGCAATTTGTGGCGGGTGTTAATGCCAACCTGGTTTCTGGCAATATATCAGCAGCTAAAACCCTTTGCGCCAGTCAAGGCGAAGCCTCTTTGGCCCGCGTAATTGGAGCCGGTGTTCACTCCATTGGTCAGCCCGTAGCCGATATCGAAAGCTCGCTGGAAACCGTGGCCAACATGGAAATCAAAGAGCTAGAGAAAAACATGGAATACCTCGGGGTTATCGCCGGTGTGGCTCCCATGCTGGGATTCATCGGAACCATTGCGGGTATCATCAAGATTTTCTACGATATCGCTCAAACAGAGAACATCAGCATCAGCATCATCGCGGGTGGTCTTTACCAAAAAATGCTGACCTCAGGAGCGGGATTGGCTGTGGGGATCATGGCTTATGCCGCGTATCACCTGCTCAACATGATGATCGATCGATTCTCGCTAAACCTGGAGCGCAATGTGTTTGAGTTTGTTAAAACCATAAAAAGTCCAGCTGGCAAATGAAAATAAAGCGCAGTAAACGTTTTGCCGCAGAAGTAAGCACGGCATCGCTGAACGACATCATGTTCTTTCTGCTGCTTTTCTTTTTGATCATATCCACCTTGGCTAACCCCAACGTGATCAAAATCATGCTCCCAAAAGCAGGATCAACTCAAACCATCAACAAACAACCCCTCACCCTGTCGATAACAGAAGACAAAAACTACTTCATCGACAACCGAGCCGTATTGTTTGAAGAATTGGAGAACGAGTTGATTGCATATTCCGGACAAACTACCGATCCTACCATCATTCTTCGTTTATCGAGTAACCTCAATGTGCAAGACATGGTCGATGTAATGTCGCTGTGCTCCAAACACAAATTGAAGATGGTATTGGCCACCGAAAAAGTGGGAAAATAACCTCAGCGTGCATTTTGCAGCATAAAAAAAGGCGGGATTCTGTAGATCCCGCCTTTTTTGTTGACCGCTTATTCAGCTTGGTTATTTGCTTTCCTGCGCTTCTTCTTCGGCAGCGGGTTCGTCAACTTGCTCAGCAACAGCGAAGATACCGGCATGCAACAAGAGCGAATACCAAGTAAACAACTTCTTCAAATCGCTGGGATAAACACGTTCTTTATCGAAATCGGGCAAAATCTGCTCGAAATACGAAAACAACGCAGCTCCATCCGACTTGGGGTCGATGGCTTCTCCGCCTTGTGTGTGGGCATAAATTTTGTCGAAAACCACGCTGAGTTTGATATCCTCGTCGTAGGTGTACATGCTGATATCCTCTAGGGCACTGATTTTATGTGTGGCTAAAGCCGGCATTTTTTTTCCATCTGCGAGGCTCTCAACCAATAATCCGCTTTTGTTTCTGGAAATTACCTTGTAAAGACCAGGTTTTCCCGCAATGGCAATGATTCCGGTTAAATTCATAATGACTTCTTCAATTTTTAGGTTGGCGAAAATAGGAAACTGATCTCACATTCCGTAACACAACTTTCCTTTATATGTTTCTAGTCGTTTAAAATCGCATTGGTTGCCTTGGAAAGGATCTCAAACGCATTTTCTGCCATTCTATTTTCCTTGTCGAGGGTAGGATTAATCTCAACCATCTCCAAGCAGACTACTTTATCTGATTCCATGAGTCGGGCCAACAACGTACCTGCTTCGCGCTCATTCATACCTCCCGGAACCGGTGTGCCCGTCCCCTTAGAGATGGATGCGTCCATGCAGTCGACATCGAAGCTCACATAGATCATATCGCAGTGGTCCAATACAGCCAAAGCCTCAAGAGCCACCCGCTCAACGGTTTTTCTCCTGATTTCGGGCAGGGGAAAATTGCGGATGCCGTGTTTTTTGAGCAAAAACTCCTCGGCAGGTTCCATGTCCCTCACATTGACATACACTAAATCGCGGTATGACAGTTTAGGACTGATACCTCCAACGTTTTTCAGGCTGTACCAATAGTTGATGGTTTCCTGATCAAGGGTGTTGATTTTTTTCTCGAGGTTGTCTTCGCCCAAAACGGCTGCCAGAGGCATGCCGTGGACGTTGCCCGACGGAGTGGTGTAAGGCGAGTGCAAATCGGCGTGTGCATCGATCCAAATCACACCCAATTTCTTTTTGGGCCAAGCCTTTTTCACCCCGGCAATGGTGCCCAGTGCGGTGCTGTGATCACCTGCCAATACCAGTGGAAACCGATTGTCTTTTAGCTGCTTGCACACTTCGTCGCACACCCGTTCGCAAACGGTGAGAATTCCGCTGATTCGCTTGGCATAGGATTTACCCACCGACTCCAACAAAAGGTGATTTTCGTCTTGGATAACCACACTGCTGAAACGCTTAAAAAATCGACTTCCAAAATCGAGTGCAGCGATTTTAATGGCGTCAATACCCATACTTGCCCCGCGGGTACCGGCACCCAACTCAGACTTTACTTCAACGATTTTAATCTCTCGCATGAGGCAATAATTTGTCCTGCAAGATACGCAAATGCCTATTGCTACCACCTTTCACCACTTTAACAAATGGCGCGGCGCAATCTTTTTATGTTTCTTGGCATTTGTATGTTTAGCCTCGCTATTTTTGCAATCAAATTTGATGGCACATGCAGAGTTATGCTGAATTTCTAGACTTAAGCGTTGGTTTTCCGCAGGGTGGATTTGAATTGTTCGACGACGAGTTGTACTTCAATGACCTCAACCTCATGGAGATGATAGAAACCTACGGCACTCCGCTGAAATTCACCTATCTGCCCAGTATTTCGAAGAATATTCAACAGGCCAAACTTTGGTTTCAGCAAGCCATCATCAACAACAACTACAGGGGCAAATACACCTATTGTTATTGCACTAAGAGCTCGCATTTTCGCCATGTATTGGAAGAGGCATTGAAAAACGACATCCAACTGGAAACTTCGTCGGCCTTTGATATGCCCATCATCGACCACCTCGAAAAAAAGGGATTGGTTTCCAAAGATGTCATGGTTATTTGCAACGGATTCAAACGCGAGGCCTACAAGCAGTACATCGTTGACATGATTCGCGATGGTTTCAACAACATCATCCCGGTTCTCGACAACAAGGAAGAGTTCAATTTCTACGACGATGAATTGGCGGATAAAGAGGTGAAAATAGGAATTCGCATCGCGTCGGAAGAGCAGCCCGACTCGCCATTCTATACCAGCCGTTTGGGCATTCGCGAAGATGATATTGTCGACTTCTACACCAACCGACTCAGCAGACACAACAACTTTAAACTAAAGTTACTTCACTTCTTTATCAATTCAGGGATTTCGGATACCCCATATTACTGGAACGAGCTGGAAAAACACGTGACCACCTATTGCAAGCTCAAAAAAGTGTGTCCTGACCTGACCATGCTCGACATCGGCGGCGGCATGCCTTTCAAGACTTCGCTTTCATTCAATTTCGACTACGAATACATGTGCGGCGAGATTGTGAAGCGCATCAAGGAAATCTGCGACGAACACGAAGTGGAAGAACCCGATTTGATCACTGAATTTGGAAAATATACCGTTGCTGAGGCTTCGGGCATTTTGTTTAAAGTGATCGGAAGAAAACAGCAGAACGATCGCGAGAAATGGCTCATGCTCGACGGCAGCTTCATCACCAACCTACCCGACGTGTGGGCCTTGAACCAGCGTTACATCACACTCCCCATCAACAACTGGGAGAATGAGTACGAAAAAGTGTACTTGGGGGGAATTACGTGCGACGGGCAGGATTACTACAGCGAGGAAGCCAACGAAAACGCCATCTACATGCCCAAGACCCGCAAGGTTCAGTATGTAGGCTTCTTCCACACCGGGGCCTACCAAGAAAGCTTAAGCGGATACGGCGGTATTCACCACTGCTTGCTACCTACTCCCAAACACGTATTGATTAGACGAAATCGCGACGAGACCTTCAATTTCGAAGTATTTGGAGAAGAACAGAATTCAAAACAAGCCCTTAAATTATTAGGCTACAGCTAACACCTTTACTCACCTTTTTTCGTAACTTGAACAGGCCTGCACATCGGCCACCTGAATATATGTACGTTTTATTGTTTTTCCTTGGCCATTGGTTTATTTCACTTTTTAGCCAAACCTTTTTCTTACACCGCTACTCCTCTCACAAGATGTTTAAAATGCATCCTTTCTGGGAGAAGTTTTTCTACCTCGTGACCTTTATTTCGCAGGGTTCCTCTTTCTTAAACCCGCGTGCTTACGCCATCATGCACCGCATGCATCACGCCTACAGCGACACCGAAAAAGACCCACACTCTCCGCACTTCTTCAAAGATGTTTGGTCTATGATGATCACCACCAAGAACATCTACAACGATTTCGTGAACAAAAGGGTGAACCCAGACAGGGCCTTTGAAGGCAACTATCCCACTTGGGACCTGATTGATCGCATTGGTGACTTCTGGCCTACCCGTGTGGCTTTTGGCGTGGCTTACACCCTGTTCTACATGCAATTTGCCACTCACTGGACGATGTACCTTTTACTGCCCATTCACTACCTAATGGGTCCGGTGCATGGAGCTATCGTTAACTGGTGTGGTCATAAATACGGTTACGCGAATCACAACAACGGTGACCACAGCAAGAATTCCTTGCCTTGGGACTTCCTGATGTTGGGTGAGTTGTTCCAAAACAATCACCACAAAAGCGCCAATGCAGCCAATTTTGCGCAGCGCTGGTGGGAATTCGACCCTACCTACCCCATTATCAAGGTATTGTCATGGACTCGCATCATAAAGATGCAGCGTTCGTAGTAAATTCAATCCGCCAACTCATTTTTTTCGTTATTTTCAGACAGTCCCAAACTGTCATGAAAAAATATCCACTTGTCATCCTCGCAGCCCTATTGACGGGCGTGATGTCTTACCAGATCGTTGCCACGTCAACGGCCTCTAATTTGTTCGAATTGATGGCCAAGTGGGGTGATCCTTCTATCGATCCCTATCCTTGGTTCGAAGCCACGCTCTGGGATTTTTACGGCAATTTTGTGCTCATAGCCCTTTTCGTTTGGCACAAGGAAAACCGGTGGTATGCCAAGCTGCTTTGGATTGTATTTCTTGCAGCCCTCGGTAGTCCGGGCACAGGCCTTTACTTGCTCATACAGGCCCTGAAACTCAAACCAGAGCAAGGCCTAAAGGAACTGTTTACCAAAAACGGCGCAGCATGAGTGTATTGGAGATCGTGCTAGCCGCATTATTGCTGTGCCAAGCCACCATGACCTTAACATGGCTTATTGCCAATCGCATTGACAACTACAGCATTGTCGACATCACCTGGAGCGTTAACTTCCCGCTGATTGCACTTTTATTAGCGGCCAACTACGTGGGTTCAGAGTTTAGCTCGGCCGTGATGGCTCTGCCAGTTACCATCTGGGGATTGCGATTGGGTTATCACCTTTACGTTCGCATCCGAAGCCACATCGAGGTAGAGGACGGTCGATACATCGCGTTGCGACAGGAATACGGTGCCCGACTTAAAGGTCGATTTTATCGCTTTTACACCATGCAATCGGTGTCTAACGTCTTACTTGCGATTCCTTTTTTCATTCAATATGCTAACCCACAACCCCACCCCTCATCGATTCAAATAGCCGGTGTGGTTATATGGTTAATAGGCACCTTGGGAGAATCCATCGCCGATAAACAACTGGCCGACTTCAAAAGTGAGCCCCACAACAAAGGAAAAGTCTGCAATGCAGGTCTTTGGGGATGGAGTCGACATCCCAATTATTTTTTTGAATTCACCATTTGGATTGGCTTTGCGCTAACCGCTTACGGGCTTCCCTACTGGCCTCTAGCGTTTTTGAGTCCGCTAATCATTTGGTTGCTACTGCTTTTTGTAACGGGCGTGCCCCTCAACGAAAAACAAAACCTGGAATCAAAAGGCGAGGCCTATCGGCGCTACCAGGAACAAACCAGTAAATTTTTCCCCCTACCGCCCAAGCGAAAATAATTCAACACTTCTTCCCTTCAAATGAACACCATCGCCCTCATTGAACGCAATATCCTTCCCGATTCCATTATTAGATACGGCATACGACGGCTGCTTCGCCAGCGCCTGAGGGACGAAGCAACCGGCAACGAAGAAACTCAGCAAGACAAGCTCAATCAACTCATCACATATCTCAGCACCAGTCCACTGGCCATCCATACCGCCGAGGCCAATGAACAGCACTACGAAGTGCCAACGGCATTCTACCAGCGTTGTTTGGGCAAAAATTTGAAATACAGCAGCTGCTATTACCCTACCGGCCAAGAAAGCCTCGATGAGGCCGAAGATATCATGTTGGAATTGACCTGCACCAGAGCCGAATTAGCTAACGGACAAGATGTGCTGGAGCTCGGTTGCGGCTGGGGATCGCTCTCGCTGTTCATGGCCTCTCGATATCCGCAAAGCAGCTTTACGGTAGTGAGTAACTCCCGGACACAGAAACTGCACATCGACGAACAGGCTCGAAACAGGGGCATTCACAACCTCACGGTTATCACTGCCGACATGAACGACTTTGCCATCGATAAAACG
>DASUEB010000100.1:0-5770 GCA_036275295.1 Luteibaculaceae bacterium
TTCGCAGATCACCGCATTGCCACTGATGGCCGCCGTAGGCAACTGATTAACCCGTATGCGTGCGCTGTCGTTCAACAACGAGCTGCAAACCGGTGTATTGCCATCGGTAATCGAGCGAAGCAAATACGTCGTTGAGTCAAAGGGAGATACCGAAAGTACCGTCGTCAGCGCGTTTAATGCATACGAAGTGTCTTGACCATTCACCGATACATTCAACACAAATGGCGCGCGGCCCGTGGCTTGAATCGTCAATGGCGTGCTGGTGCCCACACAAATCGTCGCATCACCGTCGATAGCAGCCGTTGGAAGAGCGTTCCAACGAACTGGAGTACCGCGGCTAACGTCGATGCAGGTGTCCAATGGGTCAAAACCGAAGGGGTCTGTCATTTTGGCGTCACCAACCAACTGCGAGACGTAGTAAAATCTACCCGCAACCATGGTTGAAGGGTTAAAAGCAAAGCGGGGACTGCTATTGCTAGCGAATACATTTCCTAAACTAATACCTGCTCGATCGTGTAAAACGTAGATAACTGTATCACCTACCTCAGCCTCACCCACAGGAACTTGAGGTAAAAGAACCGAATCTCCTACGCACACTTGAACAGGTGCCAAAGACATTCTTCCTGCCTCACTGATACACTCACAATATTTTTTGTCTTCCACAATAGCTGTTGGGCAATTTGTTGCGTCATCAAAAACGATGGTATAAGAAGAGCCATTAGGAATTAAAGGTGAAGCATATTGACTTCCCGTAAATGCGATTCCGTTTGCAGTGTAGGTCAGTGGGTCACCGCCGGTAACTTCCACCTCGGCAGAAAACGCACTGAAATCAGTTAAACAGGCCTCTTTTAGCAGGACCGCCTGAAGTGGTTCAAAAACCTCTACCCGAATGGAATTCAAGACGACCGCTTTACAGCGCTGGGGCCTGCCATCTGTAACCTCCAGAATATTAAATGTGGTAGTGGTGTCAAGTGAAAGCGAAATACTCTGAGATCCAGAGATGTTCGTAAATTGATAAACCGAATCAGGCGATGAGAACCGCACCGAATAAGGGTTTATGCCGGAATACGAAAAGGATAAATTCACCGTGCTATCAACACAAAGTTTGGGATCTGATGGCAGAAGGGTAAAAATAGGGGCAGGCAGAACCAAAAGGTTTACGGACCCCGACCCTGATCCGGTACATGATGCAATACTGCCATCAGTAACCGAATCAATACGCAGGATAAGGGTGTCGAGAGTGCCAGGAAACGAAACCATATTCACGCCGCTCTTCAGATTGGGGTAAACATAATTTCGACCGGAATTATCAGATAAATAAACTGTAAATGGCGCGATTCCGGTACAATTGATGGGAAAACTAAAATTAACCCCTTCACAGGTAGTATAACTACCACTCATGCTGGCAGTTGGAGATGCAATTCCCACCGTTTTCACCGTGTCAAAAGCAACCGCCTTACACCGCGTTGCGTCAACCGCAACTTGGTAAGAAATGGCATTCAATCCAACATTAAAACCAATGGTGGTGGTGTCAAATGGAGCTTGGATTGTTTTTTGTTTAGAAAACGTACCGTTGGTTAAGGTAACGGATGCAGGTAAGGTCCCAGAAAAACCCAATTGTACAATAAGTGGTTCGTTCTGACAAGCGGAGTCAACTGCAAACAATTGAACTTCTGGATTCGGATTCCAGATCACCTTAGCCGACGAACTTAGCTGCTTGGCAACACAGCCCTTGGGTGAGGAATTATCAACTAAGGACACTAAATTCCAATCAGCGGACTGTTGGGTAGTAAATGCCAGTTGAGTGGTTCCTGGACTTACAGTAAAAGGAAGCGTATCCGTCCCATTTGATATTCTAAGTTGCATGGGCGGAACACCGGCCGCATTTATACTCAAGAAAGCCGAGTCCGCTCCGCAAACGGAGTCTATACCGAATAGCAGTCCTTGGGGTAAATTGTTTAAAACAATAGAGCGATTCGTTACGTCCGGAACGGAGCAATTTTTTCCCGCATCAAAAAGTGGACCGAAATTTAGATTTTGGGTACTGCCTGGAAGTGAAGAAAAAACTAAAGTATCGTTGACAGAAACCAACTTACGCAGCCCACCGTCTATTGAAAAATCTAAGGTAAATGGACCTTCACCCGTAAAAATAGCCGTAAGTTGGAGAGAATCTCCAGAGCAAATCGTATCTGGTCCTTGAATGACAAATTCTGGGGCATCATCTGCGGTAACTTCAAAGAATACGGTGGAAAGACATCCACCCGCATCGGTAACATCAACCACGTAAAAGCCAGGACAAGCGTTCTTTAAAGTATCACTGAAAATCACTCCCGATTGATCACGAACCACCACATCATTACCGTCTTTCCATACCATGCGAAAAGGGGCATTCCCCCTGCCCTCAATAACAGCCGAACCATTACAGGCCGTGGGGCACTTGGCAGGAACTAGGGTTTTTACTTCAGCCGGTACGCAACAAGTACCATTGGCTGTAAACTCATTTGGAGAATCGATTTCACATGTATTGGTAGTGTAAGAACCCGATTGGTAATCGCCATAAAGATTCACCAAGACATTTAAATTAGAGCCTACGAGATTTCTTGGGCATTCATCTACGATCAGAGAGAACTGAAAAATAAATTCACTATCGGGGATAAAACCGTTGCTACATTGACCACCGCCATCGCCCCAATTATCACCGGGGTTGTTCGGGTCGCTGGTAGTACCATTACCTGTAACGGTTGATTCAAAATAGAAACCGGGCGGGAAAATCCTTCCGTTCGCGGTGGAGGTAACCTCTTTATTAGAATAAACCCATTGTCCATTCTGGCCGCAAGGAGAGGGTAATGTGTAGGTAAGTGAATTGATGTCCCATCCTGAACCAAAAACGGGAATCACCGAATGCAGCCAATTGTCGTTAGCAACCGGATCCCAGTAGGTTACCTTGTAAGTGAAATCAACTTTTTGTCCGGGACTGTATCTCCCATTAACCGGAGGAGGGTTAGCAGTAAGCGTCGAGAGGATCTGACAGGCTGTGCAACGGTTAAAATTCGTAATGGTAAGCTGGAAATTTCCGCGATCGTTTATTCTAGCCCCACTGATTTGAATTCTATAGTCCTCCCCGACCGTAAGATTATTAACTTCCAAATAAAGGCCTCCGCCCGAACCGACAGCACAGGACTTGCCAACCAACGAATCACATTCACCGCGGTACAATACCAAGTTTACCTTTTCTAAAGTGCTGTTGGTTATGAGAAGTCGCATGGAATTGGATACTGCTGTTACTCTATACCAAACATCAGATGCGGGAAGTGGTGTTATTCCATCGTTTGGGAAACAATCGCTCTGGTTGAGATAGGGAGTAGATGGCGTGGCGCCAATGTTATTCAAACAAAAGCTGTTAACCGATTGATCGTTGGGATTCTGAGAACAATCTTGAATAGGAGTCAGTGGCAAGCTACATGTCGTGGAACAATTATCCGTGTTCCCTGAGCAAGCAAAGGGTTGACAGGGCGGTGTAACTGGCTGCTTGCAGGCCACAATAGCTCTCCATCCCCTACCCTCTTGACCGTTTTGATCTGATCTAAAGTTGATGGTCAAACAAACGCTTCCAGCATTACTTGTTACGACGGTTGGTACCAACGATGGATAAGAAAATTGAGAATTGTACAGCGTGACACCTGATTGATCAAGGATCTCGAATTGGTCACCCTGACCACCATTTAATTCCAATTCAAACATGTTGAAAGTCAATTCAACACGTCCGCCATTAGAGCTGCAAATTTTGGTTTGAGTATTTTTATTTGCACTGTACTTGCCGTTTGGGCCCTCATTATCATCAATAAAAATCCGATCACAACCAACGTATTGCTCTCCAGGAAAAATAAACCCACAATCGGTGGTACCAATAATAGTATCGAGTGGCACACCAAAATAATCAAACACAACAAACTTGCAGGTTTTTCTGATCGGTGCCGTAACAGTTAAAGAGTCCTTAAAATTAACTGAAGTGCCATCTGGTAGCTCCAGAAAGAACTGTGAACCGTCGGGTTGATTGCTTTTAATGAAAAACTGGTACGAATCATTGATGCAAGAAAGGTTGTGGGTAAACGTGGTAGATTTTTTAGCAAACGGGATGCGCGGGGGTAGTCCAATACCCGATCCATTGGGAGAGACACTTACAGCATCTTTGCGAAATTGGATCTCCGAAAAAACACGATCTGGCTTTTCGATTACGGAAAGGCTTCTAAACGGTTGACTGGAGGAGGTCTCTTGCGCTACGTATATTTTTCCGTCAACTGCCAACTCCATGGAACCGAAACTATTGCTGCTGGCACTAATACTTTCCTGATTTCCGATTGGATCCATCGAACTTAGATCGAATCGAATAATTTGTCCTTGCGTTTGGTTGAATGGTTGGGATGGGCGAATCAAACTACTTAGATATAAATATCTACCGCTAGGTGAAAATTCTGCACCGTAGCCAACGTTAAACGGAATTCGCAGGAACAAGCTTTCAACCAAACCTGTTTGATTATTAAAATTAAAAACTTCGGCAACTCGCTTGCTGCCATTAAAAACATTGACCATTCTGCGCCCATCCATTGAAAACTTCATACATCCTGCCAGATTCCAATCGTTGGTATTGGGGTCATGAATTTCTCCTATTTGACTGACAACCGGAATTGATGACAAACCAGTTGAACTAATCAAAAAACTACGCCACTGATTGGTCCCCGCAACAGGAAACACCAGCCAAAAATCAGTTCCGTTCGCATGTTTGACAGCGGCCATTTTTTCGGCAGGAGAGCCAGAAAGAAAAATATTCTTAGAACCTGGTACTATGTCTCCTAAACCTGCATTTAAACGCTTATCAAGAATAGAGTAATATACACCTGCATTGGTTTGCCCCACGTCACGTAGAGTAAAAACGTAGTACAAAAATTTATTTACCGGGTTGGGCAAAATTAGTACTCCATTAGTCATGGATGGAGCGGCGTTTAAACCTGTTCCGTTAGGCAAAACAGAATTGTTTCTATCCCAAACACTATTTCCATCACTGTAAAATAACAGATTTCCCAAACTGTCAGAGATGGATGCGCATCCTTCCCGTACAGACAAGCTTGAATTGTTTAAAACAGTAGGTATCCCTGATAAGTTAATGCGCAAGCCCGCATTGTACCCAAAATACCAATTTGTGTTTTCAAGTTGTCCGTTCGCAGTGACAACACAAAAGGTGAATAAAAAAATTGAAAAAAAATTGCGCAAAAACCTGGAGGGCATTTTTATGTTTTTAATCAACTAAAATAGTAAATGTTTTGGCTGACAGGACTTTCCCTACGGACAAAAAAAAAAGGTTGCCTTACGCAACCTCTTTTTTTATTGTGCCTTTTCGGCATTGTCTTTTATGATGAACTTCTTATCGCCTCCCACCACATCAAAAACTACCCGGCGGTTTCGTGATCTCGCGAACTCTGGATCAAGACCTTGATAACCGGGTGGATAAAGTGGAATGGCTCGTCCAAAGCTGTTCACCTCCAAATTCTCTTTAGGAACACCTTCTTCTAATAAAAATTTATAAACCGCTTCGGCTCGCTTGGCCGACAAGGTGACGTTAAAGCGATCGTTACCAATATCGTCTGTGTGACCATTGATACGCAATTTAACAGTAGGGTTCTCTTTGATAAACTTCACAACCGTTTCACGCATTTCATCTTTTTGCTCTTTGGTAATCAATGATTTATTGGTATCAAAGAAAACCATGGGCAGG
>DASUEB010000101.1:0-13461 GCA_036275295.1 Luteibaculaceae bacterium
AAATTACCGGGATTAAAGCATAATCAACGAAATCTCTGATACGAAATGGCACACAAGAAAGGCGTTGGTAGTTCGAAGAACGGCCGTGAATCGCACAGCAAGAGACTAGGAGTGAAAATTTTTGGTGGTCAAGCCGCTAAAGCTGGGAATATCATCGTTCGCCAGCGCGGAACCTCACACAATGCAGGTGAAAATGTTGGTATTGGCAAAGACCATACCCTTTTTGCACTAGCTGACGGTGTGGTAGTTTTCAAGAAGAAGGCAAACAACAAATCGTTTGTATCTGTTCAACCTTTCGAGGCGTAATTGAACCCCCACTCACATGTAAACTCCCGTTCCCCAGTGGTTCGGGAGTTTTTTGTTTTTGGCCCATTACTTTTGCGCCAAGTATTACCTTAGCATCCCAAAATAGAACCGTCATGTTAGAGCTTACCGCGATAAGAGAGCAGCGCGCCGAATTGATAAACCGACTGAGCAAAAGAGGACTTTCAGTTGAATCTACCCTGAACCAAATCATACAGCTCGACGACGAGCGCAAGAGCAACCAACATATTATCGACAATACCCTTGCCGAACTGAACAAACTCAGCAAGGAAATTGGCAAATTGATGCAAGGCGGCGACAAAGCAGGTGCCGAAGCCCTGAAACAAACCGTTGCATCGCTAAAAGAAAGCATTAAGGATACCGAGGCCCGTCAGGAGGTAGTGGCTGGCGAAATTCGTCAGTTGCTATACACCATCCCCAATGCGCCTGTGCACGAGGTACCCCAAGGACGCTCAGCAGCCGACAATCACACCGTTTATGAGAATGCCCTACCAGTAACACTCCCTGAAGGTGCTCTACCCCACTGGGAATTGGCGAAAAAATACGATTTGATCGATTTCGAGCTGGGCGTGAAAATCACCGGGGCTGGTTTCCCTGTTTACAAAGGAAAAGGCGCCAGACTGCAGCGCGCATTGATACAATATTTCTTGGATCAGGCCGATCAGGCGGGGTACACCGAGATCATCCCGCCATTGATGGTAAACGAAGATAGCGGAATTGGCACTGGGCAGCTGCCCGACAAAGAAGGGCAAATGTACTATGTAGGTGCCGACGACCTGTACCTCATACCTACCGCCGAGGTTCCTATTACCAACATCTACCGCGATGTGATTCTCAAGGAGGCTGATTTCCCCATCAAATTGGCGGGGTACACCCCTTGTTTCCGCCGAGAGGCCGGATCGTACGGCAAAGACGTGCGCGGTTTAAATCGATTGCACCAGTTCGACAAGGTGGAGATCGTGCAAATCGAACATCCTCAGCGCTCCATGCAAACCCTTGACCACATGGTGAACCATGTGAAAAAACTGCTCGACAGCCTCAATCTCCCCTACCGTGTATTGCTGCTCTGTGGCGGGGATATGGGATTTGCATCGGCCATTACCTATGACTTGGAAGTTTTTAGCGCCGCGCAGGAAAAATGGCTAGAAGTAAGCTCCGTTTCCAATTTTGAGGCCTTTCAGGCCAATCGATTAAAACTTCGATTTAAAGATGCCGATGGAAAAACTCAGTTGGCACACACGCTAAACGGATCTGCATTGGCCCTACCCCGTATCTTAGCCGCCTTGTTAGAAAATAATCAAACGCCCAATGGCATTTTGGTTCCCGAAGTATTACATTCATACACTGGTTTCAAAACGATTGACTGATATGAAAAACCTATTTCTATTCGGACTTATCCTGGCTGGTTTCAGCAATTGCCAACACCAAGAGACTGAGCAGTCTACCCCCAAAATCGACAGTTTGGCGCAGGTTCTAACGGGTTACGAGAAGACTTTTGCCGAAATCGATACCGCAAAGATTGCCTCTATGATGGAGGGAATAAACACGTCAATTGATACGGCAGCGGCCATCTGCAAATCGAAAAAGTTGCAAATTTCGAAGGAAGAATCAACCGTTTTTGGTCGATTCAGCGCATTGCGGACCGGACTTCGTAAATACAATCAGCGCTACAGCGATATGCAACAAGAATTGGTCTATACCAAAAAGCAGTTATCGGCGTTAAAAAGCAACATGAACCTGCACAAATTGGATGCCGAAGCAGAGCAGAAATACTACAACGACGAGGTAGCTGCGGTGAAAAACCTAGGCAATGCCGTTGAGCAATTCCACGGCACGGCCGTATTTGCTTATTCCAATTACCAAACTTACCAACCCAAAATAGACAGCCTAATAGCCTCGTTTGGGAAGCGAACCAAATAAATGAACACCATTTCGCCGACATCCGCAAGATACGCATTTGGCTTTGCTTCAAGGTTTGGCCTGCTGGTCATGCTGTTGTTGGCATGGCTGCCCAAAAGCCAGGCTCAAACGTCGGATGTGGAATTTGCCAACTACTACTTCGACAATCAGGAGTACGACAAAGCGGCCATTTATTTCACCAAACTCTGGGACAAAAGTTACAATGCCTACTTCTATCAGCGTCTTTACACCTGTTACCTCAGGTTGAACGAATTTGAAAAGGCTGAAGAAATTATCAAGCGGCAAATCAAAGTGGTTTCGAATAAATCGGAGGTAACGGTTGATCTGGTTGAGTTGTACGTAAAGGTAGGCGATCGAAAGAAAAAGGAACGGGCCATCGAGCAGGCGCTCAATGCCATGGAACCCAATCGCACTCAAATTGCCATCACCGCCCGCAAACTGGTAGCTCTAGGCGAAATGGATGCCGCTGAAAAAGCCTATCAGATCGGAATCAAAGAACTCAATGGCGATTACAATTTTGCCTTTGAGTTAGCCGATTTATACGGTGCACAAGGGAATCTTCAAAAAATGACCGATGCGTATATCGCCTTGGTTGCCGCAAATCCAAGCTATATTCCCACCATTCAGAACGTGTTAAACCGATACCTCAACCTCACCGAGGAACCCGAACGCGGCGAATTGGTTCGAGTTGCCCTGCTCAATGCCATCCAAAAAAATCCGGAGAACGCATCTTTGGTTGACATGTTGATTTGGCTTTTTTACCAAACCAAGAATTATCCCGCGGCTTTCATCCAGCTCAAGAGCGCCGACAAACGCTACCTCGAAGATGGGTCTCGACTGGTTGATTTTGCCGAGATGTGCATCCGAAACAAAGCCTTTTCCACCGCCCGCGAGGCGTACCTCTATCTGCAAAGCGCCGGAAAAGACGCTTTTGTGACCGAAATTGCCACGGCTGGACTTGCCAAAGCCAGTTTTTTGGAGTTGGAAGACCGCGCGGCACCCGACCCCGAGTCGATCAATCAAACCGGTGCGCTGCTTTCCGAGGCTATTGCCAAGCTTGGCGTATCTGACGCCACAGCCGACCTGCTGTCGTTCTACACCCAGTTTTTGGTGACCTACAAACAAGACCCAACACAATCCATCGAACTGCTCACCCAAGCCATTGAGGCTGGCAACCTCAACCCTAAAAAATCAGCCGAACTCAAATTGCAATTGGGCGATTACCACGTGTTGGCCGGTGACATCTGGGAAGCTTCTCTGCTTTATTCTCAAGTTGACAAAAGCTTTAAAGACGATGTATTGGGGAGCGAAGCCAAATTTCGCAACGCCAAGATATCTTACTACACCGGCGATTTTGAATGGGCGCAAGATCAGCTCGACGTTTTGAAGGCATCGACCTCAAAGCTCATTGCCAACGATGCCCTTCAGCTAAGCTTGCGCATTACCGACAACCTGGGCCTCGACAGCCTGCAGGAGCCCATGGAACTTTTTGCCAAAGCCGATTTATACATCTACCAAAACCTGCTCAGCGAAGCCGAAACAACACTCGACTCGCTGCAATTTACCTATCCCGGTCACCCTCTTGCTGATGAAATTTGGTTTGCCAAGGCAGCCATTGCAGCCAAACAGAAAAACTACGTCAAAGCCGGGGAATGGCTTACCAAGATCACCGAAAACTACGGTGAAGACCTATTGGGCGACGATGCGCTATTTCTGTGGGCAGAATACAATCGGAAATACCTCAACAACCTTCCGCTGGCACAAAAATTGTACGAACAACTCATTTCTACCTATCCATCCAGCCTTTACGTCATTGAAGCGCGCAAGCGGTTCAGGGATCTGAGAGGCGATCAACTGCAAGCACCATGAGTAAAATTTTATACAACGTTACGGTAAGCCTTGAACCCGAAATACACGACGAGTGGCTGCAATGGATGCGTGAGAAACACATTCCCGAGGTGTTGGCCACGGGGTGTTTTCTGGAAAACCGAATGCTTCGCATTCTGAATGAAGAGGACAATGGAATTACCTATGCCATGCAGTATTTGGCGCCAAGCATGGAGCAGTACCAGCGCTACATTCACGAACACGCTCCCGCATTGCGGGGCGATGCCGAAGCCCGTTTTGCCAATAAGTTTGCCGCTTTTCGCACGGTGTTGACCTTGGTTGATCACCAAATTGTAGGCTCTTGAAAGTACGCGCCAAAAAACATCTGGGCCAGCATTTCCTCAACGATCTTTCCATCGCCAAGCGAATTGCCTACAGTTTAACCGGTCATGGATCGTATGTCGATGTGTTGGAAATAGGTCCCGGAACAGGGGCTTTGACGCAGTTTCTGCTCGAACAAACCCAATTTACTACCACCGTAGCTGAGGTAGACACAGAAAGCATTGAGTACCTCAAGATTCACCTACCGGCTTTGGGTGAACGGATCCTCAACGCCGACTTCCTTCACATGCCATTCGACCGATTCCAGGGCAAACCCTTTGCCGTAGCTGGGAATTTCCCCTACAACATATCCAGCCAAATCATGTTTCGGGTTTACGACCACCGCAATCAGATTCCCGAGGTGGTAGGCATGTTTCAGAAAGAGGTAGCCCAGCGCATTTGCGAAAAACCCGGCAGCAAAGATTACGGCATACTCAGTGTATTGTTGCAGGCCTATTATCATTGCGAATACCTGTTTACGGTGTCGGAGGGGGTGTTTACGCCTCCCCCCAAGGTTAAATCAGGTGTGATTCGACTTAGGCGCAACGATCGCCAGCAACTGCCCTGCGATGAGGCCTTCTTCAAAACCGTCGTCAAAACAGCTTTCAACCAGCGTCGCAAGACCCTTCGGAACAGCGTTAAATCGCTCAACTCACAGTTGGTCAACGACCCAATACTCGACAAACGTCCGGAGCAATTGGGTGTAGAAGAATTCATCTACCTGACCCAGTTGTTGGCTTCGTAAGGCAAAGGGCCATGTAATGAGGCCAAAATTAACACGGCCTGCAAAGGCAGAAAAACTACCTTTGTGGCACAAACACGGGTCATGGCGTTTGAACTCAACAAAGAAAACATTGATCGGGTTAAGGAAGCAATCAACAATGGCAATGATCGCTTCCTAGAGGAGTATTTTCACGATGCTCACCCTGCCGATGTGGCCGAGTTCATGGAATTCCTGTCGATAAAGGAGTGCCAATACCTGCTGAAAACCTTCGACGAGGAAATCCACGCTGAAATCCTGGTTGAACTCGATGAAGACTTTCGAACCGAAATCTTAGAGACCTTTACTTCGCGCGAAATTGCTGAAGTTATCGACAATGTCGATACCGATGATGCAGCCGACGTTTTGGCGATGTTATCGGATTCCAAGAAGGAAGAGGTTATCTCGCTTCTGGAAGACGCCGATCAGGCCTCCGACATTGTAGATCTGTTAAACTACCCCGAAGGAACGGCCGGTTCGCTTATGGCGAAGGAATTGATTCAAGTAAATGTAAATTGGCCCGTTACCGTTGCCATTCGCGAAATGCGCAAACAGGCAGAAGACATCAACGAGGTTTATACCATTTATGTGGTCGACGATCAACAGCGTTTGATGGGAACCCTTTCGCTCAAAAAACTCCTGTTCAGCACTTCACTGCGCTCTTCGATACAAGATATTTACTACAACAAACAGGTTCGGTTTGCCTATGGCAATCAGCACGTAGAGGAGGTAGTAGAATTGATGAAAAAATACGATTTGGTGGTATTGCCTGTGGTAGACGACCAAAACCGACTCATTGGCCGAATCACCATCGACGATGCGATGGATGTTATGCAGGAGTATTCCGACCGCGATTACCAATTGGCGGCGGGTATTTCGGGTTCGGTAGAGAGCAGCGACGGTGTATTTGTGCTGTCGCGTGCCCGACTGCCTTGGTTGCTCATCGGTTTGGTGGGCGGTGTGCTATCGGCACAAGTTATCGGCCTTTACGAACACGAGTTGCAGATCAATCCCCAACTGGCCTTTTTCATGCCGCTCATTGCGGCGATGGGGGGTAACGCCGGTGTTCAATCGTCGGCTATCGTAGTTCAAGGATTGGCCTCCAACACCGTATCGCTGGAGGGGATTGTACCCCGCTTGTTTAAGGAGTTGTTGGTAGCACTGCTCAACGCCGCCATTTGTGGCTCGGTAATCCTGTTGTACAATTTCTTGGCTGCCAACAACTGGCAGTTGGGGCTTACCGTGAGCATATCGCTGATCTCGGTGCTGATATTTGCCAGCTTATTTGGTACATTCATTCCGCTTTTGCTCGATCGATTTAAAGTAGATCCAGCTCTGGCCACCGGTCCTTTTATTACCACTACCAACGACATATTAGGGCTTACCATTTATTTCACTGTAGGTCACCTGATGTACGGTTTTTAACCATGGAAAGAGGCAAGGTTGTTTTTGTCGATACCGTTCACCCTGTGTTGTGGGATCGGTTAAATTTTGCTGGATTCGACTGTCAAGAGGCCTACGAACTGCAGCGTGAAGAATTAAAGCATTTTTGTAGCGATGCAGCGGGTTTAGTCATCCGCAGTCGGGTGGCCATGGATGCCGACTTTTTGTCGGCTTGCAGCAACCTCCGCTGGATAGCCCGGAGCGGATCGGGTATGGAGAACATCGATCTCAGCTTTGCTGCTGCGCGCGGTATCACGTGTTTTAATTCACCCGAAGGCAACGCCGATGCCGTGGGCGAGCACACCGTGGGCATGCTCTTGATGCTGCTCAATCACCTCCATCGGGTAGATATCGAGGTGCGACAAGGCATTTGGCGCCGAGCCGAGAACCGGGGCACCGAACTCAACGGAAAAACAGTGGCCTTAATAGGCTTGGGAACCATGGGCAAGGCCGTAGCTCAGCGTTTGCTCGGTTTTGGATGCCGCGTATTGGCTTACGATAAATACCAAAAAAATCAAGATGTTGAAGGCGTGGAAGAAGTGGAGATGGACGAGGTATACACCCATGCCGACATCGTGAGCCTGCACCTACCCCTGACCCCTGAGACCCGCGGACTGGTTGATTATACTTGGCTTAAGGCCTTCGAAAAATCAATCTACCTGATCAACACAGCCCGAGGACCTATTGTTTCGTCGACCGACCTATGGAACTCGCTGCAATCGGGCAAGGTAAAAGGAGCTTGCTTGGATGTGCTGGACATTGAAACCCCTTCATTCGAAAAAATTATCGATCTACCCGCCGTGTACCAGCAGCTTTTTGCATCGCCCCAAGTGGTATTTAGTCCGCACATCGCGGGCTGGACTCATGAGAGCTACTACAAACTGTCATCGGTGCTCGCCGACAAAATACTAGCGCAATTCTGAGCCATCGGCCCATAGATCCGTGTGCGTTGGCCGATTGAATAACAGCGGCCGTTTTGGAGGAGGATTACTGAGCATCCGGCTGCCAATCGGAAATTACCATCCGCAGCGTTTGTCGAGTGCGCTGCTCCAGCAAAACCCGTTTATTGACCAAGACCCGATTGATGGTGTCTTGGTTGTAGTGCCTGATGGTAACCAACTCCTGCTTATCGTTAAATCGAACCGCGTATTGATTGCGCAATTGATCAATGAGTTGTCGCACCGGAGGGCCGTCGTCGACGCAAACGGAGAAATCGAGCGCCGAATTTTGCATCAGGTTGATCTTCACGCCAAGGGTGCTAAACAAGGCAAACAGATCGCGTAGGTTTTCCTCAACTACAAAGCTAAAATCCTTGGGTACAATGGAGATGAGCACCTGATTTACTTTAAAGATAAACGAGGGAATGAGGTGATCTTGCGATGTATCGGCGGTGATGTCGGTTCCGGGGATAGAGGGATCGATAAACGACCGCACATAGAGCGGAATATTTTTGTTTTGAAGGGGTTTGATCGTTTTGGGGTGTATCACCGTGGCGCCGTAATAACTGAGTTCGAGTGCCTCTTTGTACGAAATTTTGGGCAATCGAACCGTGTCATCAAACCATTTGGGATCGGCGTTGAGCATGCCCGGTACATCCTTCCAAATGGTCACCGACTCGGCCTGCAAGCACCACGCGAAAATGGCCGCCGAATAGTCGGAACCTTCTCTACCCAAGGTAGTGGTTGCGTTTTCGGCGGTGTGACCAATAAAACCCTGGCACACGCAAATCTTCGGTCCTTCGGGAAGGGCATTCCACTCGCGCTGAATCAGCTGTTCCGTAGTGGTCCAATCTACCTGCGCCTCGCGGTACAGGGCATTGGTTCGAACCAGAAATCGGGCATCCCAGCCGTGTGATGGCAGTCCTTCCGACTTCAAAAATCCATCGATGATCAAGCTGGAAACCACCTCGCCATAACTCACAATTTGATCGTATTCGTAATGCGCATTGGCACTTGGGCGCTGTTTGAGTTTCTGCTCCAGCTTTTCGAACGATCGGCTTACCTCTTGGAAAATCCAGTTGGGACTGGGGAAAAGTTGGGTTAGGATTTCGAAATGATAGGCGCGAACAGCCTCAAAATCATCGCGCCACGCTCGGCCTTCGCAGTACGCAAAAGCCACTTTTTCGAGGTGATTGGTGGTTTTGCCCATGGCCGAGACAACGACCAGCAGCTGGGGCGAGGCATCGCGTTTGATGACATTGGCCACATTTTTAATGGCCGAGGCATCTTTGACCGAAGCCCCACCGAATTTGAACACTTTCATCATGATGGAAAGGCTTGAAGTTGTTGGAATACTAATTTACCGTTTAGCCATTCGGGATCGAGGTGAGCTCCAAATTTTTGATAAAACTGTATAGCGGGCTCGTTCCATTCGAGGACCTGCCATTCGAGTCGTTTCACGCGGCGGTCTCTGGCAATCGATATAAGGGCTTGAAACAAGGCCGCGCCGTACCCCTGACCCCGGTGCGACTGGGTAACGATAAAATCTTCCAAAAACAGACAGCGGCCTTTCCAGGTGCTGTATTTGGTGTAAAAAAGGGCAAAACCCACCACCTGATCACCGTCACAGGCTACCAAACATTCAAAAATAGGGTTTGTCCCGAAACCGTCTTCCAGCAGGTCGTTCACGCTGAGTTCAAACTCGTTTTCTGCCCGTTCGTAACGCGCCAGTTCGGCAATGAGTTGATGTACCGATGCCATATCGGCCGCCGTGGCCTTTCTAACCTTCGTGTGATCCATGATTCAAATACTCAAGCAAAAGTCAGATATTTGCGGCAAAGAATCATCATCCATGCGAGTTACCACCCTGTCTGAATTCATTGTTGAGCGCCAACACGATTTTCCTTTCGCCTCAGGCGATCTCACCCGACTGTTGAGTTCCATACAGTTAGCGGCGAAAATAGTGAATCGCGAAATCAATCGAGCCGGATTGGCAACTCATATCTTGGGGGGATTAGGCCAAGAAAATGTTCAGGGCGAGCAGCAGATGAAACTCGATGTCTACGCCAACGATCAATTCATTCACGCCCTGAGGAGCCAGCAAGAAGTGTGTGGCATAGGAAGCGAAGAGAATGAAGGTTTCTTGGGCCAGAAAGAGGGCTTGCCGGCCAGTGGAAAATACATTGTGTTGATGGATCCGCTCGACGGTTCTTCGAACATTGACGTAAATGTGAGCATTGGTACCATCTTCTCCATTTACCACCGCGTGAGTCCAGTAGGCACTCCGGTGACTTTAGAAGATTTTTTACAGCCTGGCAGTCGCCAGATTGCCGCGGGATATGTGGTGTACGGTTCGAGTACCATGCTTATATACACCACGGGCAAGGGGGTGAATGGATTTACCTTTGATCCGGCCATTGGTTCATTCTTTTTGAGTCATCCCAACCTGCGATTTCCAACACAGGGCAAGATATACAGCATCAACGAGGGCAACGCCATGCAATGCGAGCCCGGTTTACTGGCCTACCTCAATCATGTTAAACAGGAAGACGCCGCTCAGGGAAGACCCTATGCCGCCCGTTACATCGGATCGCTGGTAGCCGATTTTCACCGCAACCTGCTCAAAGGGGGCATCTACCTCTATCCAGCCACTACCAAGGCCCCTAAGGGCAAATTAAGGCTGTTGTACGAGGCCAATCCGCTGGCTTTTATCGCGGAGCAGGCGGGTGGTTTGTGCACCAACGGCCGCGAGCGCATCATGGATCTCACTCCCACGGCCCTGCACCAGCGTGTGCCGCTATTTGTAGGCGAAAAAAACATGGTTGAAGAGTGCCAGCAGTTTGTGGGGAAGTAAGGGGTGGGGGAAGGTATGCCCTTAATTGAACCAAAATAACCACCTTTGACCGCAAAACGAGCGTTTCGCCCACAAAGAGAAAATAAAGTCCCGTAGATCTTGAGTTTAAACCGAGAGAAAAACGCGATTAGCCCAAAAGCTACCGAAGCACAGGATAAAACTTGCCTCGCCATGCCCGGCGGTTTTTAAGGCGCACGGTTTAGCCTTTACCTAAGCGCTTTGCACGCCCCTGAATCTTACCTGTTGGCGGTAGTTTTTATTTTACCGAATATATGGTTTGTCCAACGAAATTTCCGTGTTTATCAATACCACCCGTTGGAATGCCTTTTGGCACCAATTTTCCATTAGCGATGTAATTATAGAAATACAAAGGAATTCCTTCCCCATAAGATATATCATCTTGGAGTTGTATATGTAAATGTGGTTCCGAAGTATGTCCCGAATTTCCGACCGAGGCAATTTCTTTTCCTTGTTTTACAAATTCACCTACCTTAACTTTAATGGAGTTGGGTTTTAAATGACACAACAGCAAATATTCATTCTCAGCTACTTTCAGCACAATGTAATTCCCATTTGGATATGATTCTTCGCTCAGGTCTCCAATTGCCATGTCGGGCATGGTGTCAACGACTTCCATGATTTTACCATCTGCGGGGGCAATAATTGGTAGTCCATAACAAAAGTAATTCGCAAGATTTGTACTATCACCTTTAAAACTGAAACCATCTCTCATCACAAATAAATCGTACGCCCATCGTTGGTCTGGCTCAGTTACATGGTAATTTTCATTTAAACTTTTGCCACCCCATGCCACCGTTAGTGTCGTATCTATCGGGATTTCAAACTTCACTTCGCTAATTTTACCGTCATGACTTGACGGATACGCATTAAAAAATGTACCAGCATAATCAGCCCTATAGAAATAAGATAACGGAAAAAATAGAAGGCCAAGGAGTCCAATTAATCGATATGCGCCCAAGTAGGGTTTCTTTCTGATGGATCTAATAACACCAACTATAAAAAATATTACTGCAATTATGGCAATAAAGAAGGGTGCAAAATAGTAAACGATAAGTCTCCATGTGCCTTCAATACCAAACAAAAAAAGTAAGTGATAAAAAAGGGTGATTACCGATAGAATTGGAAAGGAATAAATCCACTTATCAATTCGGTATTGTTCTGACTTCAGTTCAGATTCTTTTTCCATTTGCTCTTTACGTAAAGCCAATTGTCTGCGTTATCTAGCTGGCCGATGGTGGCCTTAGGGGCCTTCAAGTCAACCAGATGTTTTCGAAGATAAGAAAAACGGACTTGATATCCACAAGAAAAGCTGGAGTATTACTATCCAGACGGATGTCGGTGATCATAAATCGTTCACAACTCCTGCTAAACCTGAAGTTTTGTTTGATTACGTCAACTGTAACTTTCCTGCGCTGTTACAACTCTATTTTAAACCGGAAACATTATTTTAAGAATTAAATAAAAAGAAACATATTATCTTTGAGTCGCTGAGGAGTGCTTTCCATAGGAACCTGGGTTAGCAGTAGTGGCTCTATTTCTCGTCTGTCTCATTGTCAAATAGTTCGTGTAGTTTTTGTTGTAAAAGTTTCTTGTCGGGTAGCTGCGTTTTATACTCTGAAACCATTGTTGGTGAAAGACTTCTACTTAAAGCATATTCTACAACTTCACTGTCTTTGTCCTTACATAGCAAAACTCCAATGCTTGGATTTTCGTTTGGCTTTTTCACGTCTCTGTCCAATGCTTCCAAGTAAAAATTAAGTTGTCCTAAGTGGTCGGGCTTGAATTTGTCAGCTTTGAGTTCAAATGCCACTAAGCATTGAAGTCCACGGTGATAAAAAAGCAAGTCAATATAAAAGTCGCTGTTACCGACTTGCAGCTTATATTCTTCTCCAATAAACAAAAAGTCCTTCCCAAGTTCGAGAATGAAATTCTTCATTTGTCTTACAAGTCCACGTTGTAAATCGCTTTCATTATGAGGGTCAGGTAAGTTTAAAAATTCAAATACATAGCTGTCTTTAAAAGTGTTTGAAAGGTTGTGATTAGTTTCTCTCAATGCTGTCGAGAGTTTTGGGTTTCCAATCATTGTCCGCTCAAAAAGGCTCGCAGAAATTTGTCGCTCAAGTTCCCTGAAACTGTAGTTCTCCTTCTTAGCCAGTTTCAAATAGAACTCCCTCTCTTCAACAGTCTTGCACCTTGAAAATATTGCCAAATTGTGCGACCAACTAATTTCTCTCAACAGTGTTGAGAGTTTTGGAAAGTCCTTGTAAGTCTCGTAAAACTGCTTCATTCTCCAAATATTTTTGTCGGAGAATCCTTTTATTTCTGGTTCTTGTGTCTGTATGTAATTGGCTAATTCTGTAACCACAGAGTCGCCCCATTCTGATTGATCAATTTTCTTGCTGATATGTTCTCCGATATTCCAATAAAGGTTTATTAATTCAGAGTTTACGGCTTTTATAGCATTAATCCGAGATTGTTTTATGAGTTGAATTATGTCTGTAAAGCGATTGTTCATTATTTATTTCGATATGATACAAATTTATGTTTTTCCCCAGTCGTGTTTCTCCTTTGGAACCGGCTTTTTGCCATTACTGCTAACGTTTTCTGGCTAGCCGATGGCGGCGTACACACGCACCTGTGGAAAACCAGAGACACTAGCCAATATAAGAAAACCATTGGAACGAAAGACCGAATCAACTCAGAGCTTATAGCCGAAAGCACAATAAAGAGGATTATTACCTGCTTAAATCGATACCCGGAATAGGCGGCTATCTGGCCTCTGCCATACTCGGTGAGATCGGAGATATCCGAAGGTTCAGCAACGAAGCCCAGTTTGCATCTTACGTTGGTATTGTGCCCATGATGCGAAGCTCAGGTGGAAATGAAAACATTTTTGGTGTCACACCGAGGTGTCGGGAACTTCTCAGGAGTTACATTATCGAAGCCGCCTGGCAGGCATTGCGAATGGATCCAGAAATGCAGGCCTATTATCG
>DASUEB010000102.1:0-2106 GCA_036275295.1 Luteibaculaceae bacterium
AAAATACTTTTTTACAGAAAAATTGAGGAAATTATTGCCTACAATCAGCGATAACACAATGATAAGCCAGATAACGCTGAACGGGTAACTCTTTGTGAGGCAAATGTTCTTGATGAAAAAAGGAAGTATCAACAGAATAGCCATTAGGTTGAAAACGCTGAACAGGCTTTTGATGATAGGATAATGAATTAATGTACTTTTTTTGATCGGGAGGGTAAGATAAGGCTGTATCGACAAGGTGGGCAGCGGTTGAAAAGAAAATCTGACTATCAAATCAATCAGAAAGTAGAAAAACAGCAGCCTTGTGAATGATTCGATTACACCTTGACCTTCAAATACTTCTTGGAGAAGTACATCGGCGAAAAAGCTGACGGCAATCAAGTTTAAAGCGATACACAATCCTAAAATTCCGAGGAAAATGTTCAAAATGATGCTCTTTTGCCAAATGGACGACCGAACGCTCTCCTTCCATTGAAGGATCCAAAGTTTATACATACCGCGCAGTATCTAAGTTTGTTGTATTACTGGTAAGGCTAGCTTGTGATTGATACATTGCAGTTTTCGTTGGTCGAAGTGGGTAAACTTCAGATAACGCCGCAAAATCCAATCATTCACAGATCTTCCCAGCTAAACGGGGCGAAAGCACCTTTTAGCTGGAAATTCCTGTTAAACTTAAGCCTAGGTAGACCCCAAACGGAAAACTACCTGTACTAAGAAACAAAAAAATTGAAAAGGACCGTAACGAGACTAGATGAGCGGTAACCAGCGAGCAACTTTACCTCCATTGCTTTAAAGTAACTGAGGGCGGTGAATTCTGCTGGCGATCAACTGCGCGGGCCAGGTAGATCGCCAGTTTGCTTGCATAACCCCAAACAAACGTAGCTTTACCTCCGCATTGATTACCCCCTATGATACCCGCCGTTTTTAACTGGAGTGGAGGCAAAGACAGCAGTTTGGCCTTATACCGAGTACTTCGAGATCGATCGTTTCAAATCAAATACCTGCTCACCACCGTGAGCGAGGAAACGAACCGGGTTGTGATGCACGGAGTTCCCATGCCATTGATTAGAGCGCAGGCTCAGGCCATAGGCATCCCACTGATCGAGGTTCTGTTGCCCGCATCGCCCGACAACAGCGCTTACGAAAAAGCCATGTCGACAACCCTACAAGAGCTGCGCCAACAGGGAATTGAAACGGCCATTTACGGGGATATATTTTTGGAAGACTTGCGCCAATACCGCGAAAACAAGCTAAAGGAACTTCCGTTTCGCGCCGAATTCCCTCTTTGGGGCGAAGATACCCGCAAACTCATGGGCGAATTTCTGGCCTTGGGTTTTAAGAGTCGCATTGTTTGCACCAATGAAGACCTTTTGTCCGCCCACCACTGCGGCGCAGTGATCAGCCAAGATTGGATAGACGGCCTGCCCGCCAATGTGGACCCCTGCGGCGAGAATGGCGAATACCACAGTTTTGTGTTCGACGGCCCCCTATTCAAACATGCCGTTGCACACAGGTTGGGAACGCAAGTGCTAAAACAATACAACGGCCACCCATCCAGCACCTTCCGATTTCAGGAGATTTTGGCCTAGTTATTGTCCCTCTTTGCTTTTCCCTGGGAAACTCTGCTGATCAGCACAATAAAAAGGCTGGTAACTCGCCTTGGTGTAAAAAAAGGCCGTGAAATCCAAAAACATTTTTTTGGGACTTCACGGCCAAATCTAATTTTCTCAACGCAGTGGTAATAGAACTTTCAGAACCTGCTGGACAAAGGTTTCAAGAAGAAACACCTTATCTCCTAGATTTAACTCAACGATAGATTCAGAGAAGCCTTACAAGCCCAATAAAATCTCCTCGGGATTTCTGCTTCCGAAGAGCATTTTCGATGGGTTTTCGAGCATTTCTTTAACCTTAACCAAGAATCCAACGGACTCGCGACCGTCGATAATGCGGTGGTCGTAGCTTAGAGCCACATACATGATAGGGCGTATAACAATCTGACCATCCTTTACTACCGGGCGCTCCACCACGTTGTGCATACCCAGGATGGCGCTTTGCGGCGGATTGATAATGGGCGTTGAAAGCATGGAACCAAACACTCCGCCATTG
>DASUEB010000103.1:0-8901 GCA_036275295.1 Luteibaculaceae bacterium
ACACCTTGGGCTGCCATCAAATCGCCCCCCAAGCCCACAAAAACGGCATCGGGCTGTTGGATTTTGATTTGTTTGATTAGGTTGGAGGCGTGCAAATCGCCCGAAGCCTCTCCTACGCAGAAAAAATATTTAGTTGCTGGCACCCCGTCTTGTTTTGTTGGGCCGAAGTTCCTAAAAAAAGCAATTAAGACGATCAACTGATTAATTGATTGCTAATTTCGGGGCGAGATGGAGCGCAAAACCTATTTTGTCGATGTAATACTGCCTATTGCCATTCCAAAGGCCCTCACCTACAGGGTCCCAGGTGTATTGAATGAGCAGGTTGGCGTGGGCAAGCGCGCGGTGGTGCAATTGGGCAACAGAAAACTCTACACCGGAATTATTCAAACCATTCACGAAACCAGTCCGAGTAATTACGAAGCCAAGTACCTGGAAGCCTTGCTCGACGATCATCCCGTAGTGAATGACCAACAGCTGGAATTTTGGGCTTGGATGAGCAAGTATTACTGCTGCTCCATTGGCGAAGTAATGACCGCTGCTCTGCCTTCGAGCCTCAAATTGAGCAGTGAAACCAAAATTACCATTCGTGACAAGTCTTTTGCTCATTGGGATATACTCAGCCCCAATGAAATAACCCTGGTAGAGCACTTAAAAGTCAAATCACCCATTGAGCTCGACGAGGTATCGATTATTACCCAAATCAAAACCGTTCAACCGCTAATCAATTCACTCCTCAAAAAGGGTGTTATCGCGGTCGATGAAGAGTTGCGAGATCGCTATCAGGCCAAGCAGGTTGAATATATCCGCATCCACGCCTCTTTGCACGATCACAAGGATTTAGAGTTGGCTTTAAACCAACTCGCGAAATCCAAAAAGAAACTCTCCGCAGTGATGGCTTACTTGCAATTTGTAAGAGGCAGACACGACAGCGGAGAATGGATGGATAAAAAAACGCTTCAGCAAAACGCATCTGTCACGGGCACCATCGTTCAGCAACTGCTTGACAAGAATATATTTGAAAATCGCTTTTATGAGGTAGATCGAATCCCAACGGCAGAGGCTACCCAAGACGTGACTTACACCCTAAACTCGATGCAGGAACAGGCCTTGGGCCAAATCAAGCGTCTTTTTACAGAGAAAGACATTGTTCTGCTTCACGGTGTCACCTCTTCGGGAAAGACAGAGGTTTACAACGCGCTCATCGAAGACCAGCTGCAACAAGGCAAACAGGTATTGTTCCTACTGCCGGAAATTGCCCTAACCATGCAGCTGATCCTCCGACTGCAACGCCGTTTTGGCGACGTAGTGGGGGTATACCACTCCAAATTCAATCCGCAAGAAAGAACCGAAGTATGGCACCGCTTGAACGAAAATGTGCGGTATTCGGTTATCTTGGGTGCCAGGTCTACAATTTTCCTGCCGTTTAACAACCTCGGCTTGGTCATAGTCGATGAGGAACACGAGGTCTCATTTAAACAATCAGAACCCGCACCGCGATACCACGCCCGCGATGCCGCTTTAATACTAGCCAAACAACACGGTGCCAAAGTGCTCTTGGGTTCGGCCACCCCTTCGGTTGAATCTTACTGGCATGCGTCGAGCGGGCAATACGGTCTGGTTGAAATGCTTCATCGGTTTGGGAACGCCACCAAACCGTCGTTCCACGTTGTGGACATGAAAGAGGAGCAAGCCAACAAGCGATCGGTTGCCCAATTCTCATCGATCCTGATATCGCAAATGCGCAAGGCCTTGGAAGGAGGACATCAAATCATTCTTTTCCAGAACAGAAGAGGTTATGCTCCCCGATGGCAGTGCGAAACCTGTGGGGAAAATCCAAAATGCCAGAACTGCGACATAGCTCTTACTTACCACAAAAACAAATACGTGCTCAGCTGTCATTACTGCGGGTATCATACCCCACCGCCGCCCATTTGTCCGTCTTGTGGCAGTGGAGCCCTGAGAATGATCGGTTTTGGAACGGAAAAAATTGAGGATGATTTATTGCCCATCTTCCCCGACAAAAATATCCAGCGCCTCGACTTAGACAGCACGCGAACGAAAAACGCGTATTCTAAAATCATCCGCGATTTCGAAAACGGAGAAATCGACATTCTGGTTGGGACCCAAATGGTAAGTAAAGGCTTGGATTTCAAAAATGTCGCTCTGGCTGGGATTTTAGACGCCGATAGAATGCTCAATGCTCCCGATTTTAGGTCGTTTGAACGGGCTTTCCAGATGATGACCCAGGTAGCTGGACGCGCCGGCCGCGGACAAACCGAAGGCAAGGTAGTTTTACAGACCAAACAGCCCGATCACTGGGTCATTCAGCAAGTCATCGACAACAACTACAAAGCGCTGTATGCTGCAGAAGCGCAGGAAAGAAGTCAGTTCAAATACCCCCCATTTTATCGACTTATCAATGTGGTTGTCAAAAATCACGACCGCAACCTGACGGAGGAACACGCTCATGAATTGGCATTTCGACTTCGCAATCATTTTGGGGAAATGGTTTTAGGCCCAGAATTTCCCTCAGTGGAGAAGCTTCGCAACTGGTTTCAAATGAATTTGTACATCAAATTTCCCAGAAACTACAATGCCGCAAAAGTGAAACATACGCTTGTGGAATGTATACAACAATTCAACGGCGAGTCTAGGCACAAAAAGACCCGTGTTGCCATCAATGTCGACCCGGTTTAAGAGTTAAAGAGACAAGCCGATAGTGCGGTATACCTTACCCAGCAACCAAGCTGGTCCGACCAATAGAAACTGGAGGTCCTTTAAGAAAGATGGTTTTTTACCCTCTATGTGATGACCAATGAATTGACCTACCCATGCCAGCGCAAATAACAGCAGGTTGAACCAAACCAAGTTTGATCCGAAGTAAGCGTGCAGCGATTGGTGCAGCAACAGGACGCCTAGAGAAACCAACAACATACCCAATGCAATGGTAAGCGACATGGAAAAGTAAAACACCATGCCCAACACAATAACCAGGCTTCCGACGTTTAGCCATCGCTCCGCAAGAACTCCGCTGGAAAAAGGAAGCTCGATAAGCGCCAACAAACTAATAATAGCGTAAAAAATTACAGGAACACAGATCCAATGAACGGCTGTGTTTACAGGATTTTGGTGCGACTCGGCATATTCGTCAAACCACTGTTGAGCTGTTTTCATCCGGCAGATAACTGATAGGTAGATATATCGAAATCGGTGATGGGATTGCGCTTAGAATGGGAGTAGGATCCGTCGGATATGGGCTCAACATTCGTTATTTTATCGATTGGAATCAATGCTCCGTTGGCTAGCACCAGGGAAAGAATGCCAGATTCGTCAATGATATCCTTGATTACTAAACTGGAGGTCAGTTCAGCTCCTTGATTATTCACATAAGTCAATCTCAGGTAGTTGCTCGCCTTGAGTAAAGATGCTATTTGATTAACAAGATCGAAGGGATTCACAGAATTCACGGCAGTTGAGTTTAAATAGGGATAACCAAATATACTTTTTTCTTCTAATATGACGGAATGGAAAAAAAAAGTTGCCTGTTAAGGCACTATATTATACTTAAACCTACTTATTCTCTAATTCTACACGGAAAGGGATTGCGTCATGCTCTTCCATACTGAGTCATCGGGTATTGGAGCACAGAGGGTTAGCAATTCTTTTTTCACTGGATGTACAAACTGAATCCCACGTGCTAAAAGGTGAATCGACTGATCTTTATTTGCCCTTTTGGCGCCGTATTTAACATCGCCGCGTATGGGAAGACCGATGCTGCTTAATTGCGCCCTTATTTGATGGTGTCGGCCCGTTTCCAACTCCACTTCGAGCAGGGCCAACGTTTCGCCTTGAAAAAGGTTTTGGAAACGCAAAACCGCTTTTTTGGCACCAGGCCGCTCTTTGGCAAGGCACCGTGATTTATTTTTTTGCTCGTCTTTAATCATCCATGAAATGAGTTCCTTGTCTTGCGGAGCCGATCCCTCCACAATAGCCCAGTAGGTTTTTTTCACCTCCTTGGTTTTAAACAACTCCGTCATGCGCGCCAGAGCTTTGGTGGTGCGACCAAAGACAACTAAACCACCCACGGGTCGGTCAATACGGTGCACGGCACCTAAGTATACATCGCCGGGTTTATCGAACTTCTTTTTAATGTAGGCCTTGGCCACGTCAATCAGACAGGTATCGCCCGTTTTATCCGACTGCACAATATCGCCAGGTCGTTTGTCAATTACCAAAAGGTGGTTATCCTCGTAAACGACCCTTAGGTTATTTGGATTGCTGATTTCGCGCATCAATATTGTTCCTTGGCATTTGGGAAATCGACTTTTCGCACATCGTCGATGTAGTGTTCAATGGCTCCTTTGATTTCGGTGTACAAATCCAAGTACCTGCGCAAAAAGCGCGGGCTGAATTCGTTTGTAATGCCCAGCATATCATGAAGCACTAGTACTTGACCATCGACACCTGCGCCTGCGCCGATTCCAATAACGGGTATGGTTAAGGATTTTGCGACCTTTTCTGCCAAGTTGGCGGGTATTTTCTCCAAAACTAGAGCATAACAGCCCGCTTCCTGGAGCAAAAGAGCATCTTCTAATAAGCGTTCTGCCTCTTCCTCTTCTCTTGCTCTTACTGTATACGTTCCGAATTTGTAGATCGACTGAGGAGTGAGTCCCAAATGCCCCATAACCGGTATTCCCGCGGTAAGTATGCGTTTGATGGATTTGACAATTTCGCGTCCCCCCTCCATCTTAACGGTGTGGGCACCACTCTCCTTCATAATACGAATGGCTGAATTCAGGGCCTCGCGTGAGTTGCCCTGGTAGGAACCAAAAGGCAGATCAATAACCACCAGCGAACGCTTAACCGCCCGAACCACAGAGGAGGCGTGATAAATCATTTGATCTAAGGTTATCGGCAAGGTGGTCTCATGACCGGCCATGACATTTGATGCCGAATCGCCAACCAAAATAACGTCGATGCCGGCCTGATCAATGATGCGTGCCAATGAAAAATCGTATGCGGTTAACATGGCGATTTTTTGCCCTCTATTTTTCATCTCTTGCAGGGTATGAGTGGTTACCCGCTTCACATCAGAATGAACAGACATAATCTACGTAATTTTTGAATCCCAAAATTGAGAATAAAACCATTCAAACCTGCCAAACCTGCCAAATATTATATATTTGTAACCCTTGTAATGAAAATGAAAAAAACGCTATCTGCACTACTTTTATCAGCCGGTTTCTTAGCGGGCTGCGAGACTGAGATTGATATAACTGGCGACAACACCCCTACTGCTGTTGTGTACGGCGTGTTAGACCGAAACAATGCGAACCACGTTTTTAAGGTGAATAAAACCTTCTTAGGAGAGGGTAACGCGTTAAGTTTTGCTCAAATCCAAGACTCATCGCTGATTCCCGGAGTTAGACCGAAGGTGGTTAGGCGCTTAAATGGAGTGGTTGATCTGGAATTCCCTGTCCTCGACACCATCTTATCCGGTAAACCAGATGGTACCTTCTATTCAGGCGACGTGAAAGCCTTTTATTTCCGCGAACCCAATCTGACTACCGACAACGGGTACGACTACGCCATATCTTTCGAATACAACGGCGAAACCGTTTCTGCATCGACCGTGACCGTTCAGCCTCCCGCTCTTAAATCTCCCGGTCCAAACTTGGGTGCCATCGATATTGTGAGTTCATCTCCAGATCCCTTGAACCCCAGATTCAACAGCTTGGCGGTGAGCATGGACAAACCCAAAAATTCATTCAAACACGAATTTGAAGTTCAGTTTACTTACCTGGAGATCTACAACGATAGTTCCAGCGCCCTGAAAAAGATAACCGTAGGAAAATCGCTTGTTGATGGAAGTTCAACCCTAAGCAGTGTCTCGAGCTTCTTCGAAGCACAAGGCATTTTCGATGCAATTCTCGGCACGGTGAAAGACGACGACAACGTTCACTTCAGAGAAATTAAAAACTTTGAGATCCGCGTCATTTCTATGGGTCAAGACTTGGCTACCTATGTTGAAGTAAACAACCCCATAACGGCAGTTATCCAAGAAAGACCCGAATTCACCAACGTAAACAACGGACTGGGGATTTTCTCAAGCAAAGGCGAAATCTTGCGTCCTATCGCAGTTGGAGAGCGCACCTCCCGTTATATGACCACCAATACCAATTGGCTCGATAAAAAATTCTGTAGCCGACTGCCTTTCACTGTCAGAGAGTCTCAATCGGCTTGTCCAAGATGACATAATCAACACGAGTTTGAGTAAAAAGGGAGTTCGCTCCCTTTTTTTTATGCCTTTTTGTCAGCTATCATGAGCGACCTGGCCTTTGGCACAATCATTGAATGGAAGGGGAAAACGACCAAACCTAATAGACAATGGGAAAAATAATAGGTATAGACCTTGGAACCACCAACTCTTGTGTGGCTGTGATGGAGGGTAATGAGCCAATCGTTATCTCCAACAGTGAAGGAAAGCGCACAACACCTTCGATAGTGGGTTTTGTAGCAGGTGGTGAGCGCAAAGTTGGTGATCCTGCAAAACGTCAGGCTATTACCAACCCTGAGAAAACCATATTCTCCATCAAGCGATTTATGGGAAATAACTTCGATGAAGTATCCCGAGAAATTGCCCGAGTTCCTTACAAAATTGAACGCGGAGACAACAACACCCCTCGCGTAAAAATCGAAGATCGTTTATATACTCCACAGGAAATATCTGCGATGATTCTTCAAAAAATGAAGAAAACCGCAGAAGACTATCTGGGTCAGGAGGTGTCGGAAGCCGTTATCACGGTGCCGGCCTATTTTAACGATGCTCAGCGTCAAGCCACCAAAGAAGCGGGTGAAATTGCAGGACTTAAGGTGCGCCGCATCATCAACGAGCCAACCGCTGCCGCCCTTGCTTACGGCCTTGACAAAAAACAGCACGACTCTAAAATTGTAGTTTTCGACTGCGGTGGTGGTACGCACGACGTTTCAGTGTTAGAGCTGGGCGATGGCGTATTCGAGGTAAAATCGACCGATGGAGACACACACTTAGGGGGTGATGACTTCGACCAGAAAATCATCGACTGGTTGGTACAAGAGTTCAAAGACGAAAACGGAGGTCTTGATTTAAGTAAAGACCCCATGGCCTTGCAACGCCTGAAAGAGGCTGCTGAAAAAGCTAAAATCGAGCTTTCAAGCACCACAACTTCCGAGATCAACTTACCATACATCATGCCAGTTGACGGCATACCCAAGCACTTGGTGCGCACACTTACGCGTGCAAAATTTGAGCAACTTGTGGATGACCTGGTAAAACGAACCATCGAACCTTGTCGCTCAGCCTTGAAAAATGCAGGAATGTCAACTACCGACATCGACGAAATCATTCTGGTTGGGGGATCAACACGTATACCAGCCATTCAAGAAGCGGTAAAACAATTCTTCGGAAAAGAACCTTCAAAAGGGGTTAACCCCGATGAGGTTGTAGCCGTTGGAGCTGCTATTCAAGGTGGTGTCTTGACCGGTGAAGTTAAAGATGTACTACTTCTAGACGTTACGCCACTGTCGTTGGGTATCGAAACCATGGGCGGTGTTTTCACTAAGTTGATTGAGGCTAACACAACCATTCCGACCAAAAAATCGGAGGTATTCTCTACGGCAGCCGACAACCAACCTTCTGTGGAAATTCACATCCTGCAAGGAGAGCGTCCTATGGCGAAAGACAACCGCACCCTCGGCCGTTTCCACTTGGATGGTATACCACCTGCGCCACGCGGAGTTCCTCAAATTGAGGTGACGTTTGACATCGACGCAAACGGTATCCTTCATGTATCATCGAAGGATAAGGCAACTGGAAAATCACAATCAATCCGCATCGAGGCATCATCCGGTCTTTCGCAAGATGAGATCGAAAAAATGCGCCGCGAAGCTGAAATGAATGCAGAAACCGACCGCAAAGCGAAGGAAGCCGCAGAGACGATCAACAAAGCCGACAGCCTGATCTTCCAAACCGAGAAACAACTGAAGGAGTTCGGAGATAAACTGCCAGCCGATAAAAAAGCGCCCATTGAATCTGCGCTTGCCGATCTGAAAAAGGCTTATGAGAACCGAGATAACTTAGATGGCATCAACGCCGCTATGAATCGCCTGAACGAGGTCTTCCAGGCTGCAGCACAAGAAATGTATGCCTCTGGTGCTGCAAACGACACCGGTGCAGGTAATGCAGGTGCACAGCAAAATACCGCTGACTCGGAGGTAACCGACGTTGATTACGAAGAAGTGAAAGACGATAAATAATTAGATTTTCATCCCCTCTAAAAGTCCATTGCTAAGCGATGGACTTTTTTTTTGCATAAACCGAAGAGCCCCGCTTTGATTCCAACGCCCGCTGAAGAACGACTTGCGTGCTCGAACTCGGTAGGATGAATATATTGGGTCACCTAACAGCCTTCAACACATTTCACTAGAGGCATCAAACAAAAAAATAAGAATGCTTCCCGAAGTGAAATAACCGGTTCAATTCTGCACCCACTTTTTATCCGAGAAACCTATACATCTCAACGCGCTGCTGAAACCCGTTCACCAAGAAAAAGCGCTCAAATACCGAAGGCATGCCGAGACCATATTCTATCGAGTTAGGGTTGCGAATTGATCTTTAAGCCCATCGTGTATTGTTCCATTGAGTTTTCGTTAGGCCACCAAACGCTCCATTTTCTGGAATAGATCGTCTTTGGTAAAGGGTTTAGAAACATACTCGTTCATACCAAGCCCGATGCATTTATCTCGTTCACCCGCCATGGCATGCGCTGTCATGGCAATGATCGGAACGTCCATTTTCAAATCGTTTCTGATCACGCCTACGGCCGTATACCCATCCATGATGGGCATTTGCATATCCATAAG
>DASUEB010000104.1:0-13244 GCA_036275295.1 Luteibaculaceae bacterium
CTGCGTTTATTACCTTGCAGCTTTATTTCGATACCGATGAAAAATGATATGAAATTCGGCACCAAAGCCATTCACGCGGGACAAGAGCCCGATCCCACGACTGGGGCCATTATGACGCCGATCTTTCAGACGTCTACCTTCGTACAAGCCTCACCCGGAAATCACAAGGGCTACGGCTATGCCCGCGGTAAAAACCCAACCCGTGTGGCGCTTGAAAAATGCCTCGCTGCGCTTGAAAATGCAAAACACGGACTTTGTTTTAGCAGCGGACAAGGGGCCGAAGATGCCGTTGCCAAACTGCTCAGACCCGGCGATGAAGTAATCACCGGAAATGACCTTTACGGTGGCACATACCGCATGTTCACCAAGGTATTTGCCCATTACGGCATTAAATTCCACTTTATAGACCTCAGTCAGCCCCAGAACATCGAAAAATACGTCAATGCCAATACCAAGTTGCTCTGGATTGAAACCCCGACCAATCCCACAATGCAAATTGTCGATATCGCCGGTTGTTCCGAGGTAGCCAAAAAACACCAACTCATCTTAGCCGTCGACAATACCTTTGCCTCGCCGTATCTTCAAAACCCCCTTGACCTCGGCGCAGATATTGTGATGCATTCAGCTACGAAATACCTCGGCGGTCACAGCGATGTAATTATGGGAGCCCTCATGCTCAACAGAGATGATCTATACGAGCAATTGGCTTTTATTGCCAATTCATGTGGTGCAGTGCCTGGTCCGATGGACAGCTTTTTGGTTCTGCGCGGACTCAAAACCCTTCACCTGCGCATGCAAGCACACTGCGCCAATGGCGAGCGCATTGCCCAATACCTGAGCACGCATCCGAAAATTGCCAAGGTATACTGGCCTGGCTTTGCCCATCATCCCAATCACGAGGTGGCCAAGCGCCAAATGCGCGGTTTTGGGGGCATGATTAGTATTGTGCTCAAAGATGCGGATCTGCAGGAGACCTTCCGCATTGCCTCATCGTTTCAGGTTTTTTCGCTCGCCGAATCGCTGGGCGGGGTTGAGTCGCTCATCAATCACCCCGCCACCATGACCCACGCCTCTATTCCCCGCGAGGAGCGAGAGAAAGCGGGGGTTGTAGATAATTTGTTGAGACTTAGCGTAGGTGTAGAGGACATCGACGATCTGCTTGCCGATCTGGAACAGGCGCTGGCCTAGGTTTTTAATCAACGAAAACCGTCTGCTTCGCATTCAAACCGGAGACCCATATTCATCCTTCCCAATGCAGCACATGGCATTGGGGAGGATTTTTTTTGCGGTAAATTTTACGGGTATGCACAGCGAGCCGTGCGGATATGGTAGAGAACAGCGTGTGCATGCAGGCACGGGCAGCGGTTGGATCAGGCTTCTAATTTGAGTAAGTCTATACCGATGTCTTTTCGAAAATTATGGCCATGGAAGTGTATAGGAGCCAGTCCGGCATAGCTTTTTTCGCGGGCTTCGGCGATGTTTTTTCCAAAGGCCGTTGCCGTCAAAACCCGTCCGCCATTGGTGAGCACTTGATCGCCTTCAGATCGTGTGCCCGCGTGAAAAATGAGCGCATCGGTCTGGGCAGCCTGATCCAAGCCTCCAATGACAAAGCCTTTCTGATAATCCTCGGGATAACCTCCGGAAACCATCATAACGGTGGTGGCTACTCTTTCGTCGATCTCTAGGTCTGATTCAGATAGGGTCTCGGTGGCCACATTCTCGAGCAGTCCTAAAAGGTCTGATTTAATGCGGGGGATGACAACCTCGGTCTCGGGATCGCCCATGCGGCAATTGTATTCAATGACAAAAGGCTCGCCGCCCACATTCATCAGGCCTATGAAGATAAAACCTTTGTAGTGTATGCCCTCTTGCTGTAGGCCTTTTACCGTAGGAGCAATGATGCGCGCCTCTACGCGGTCTATAAAATCTTTATTGGCGAAGGGAACGGGTGATACGGCTCCCATACCGCCGGTGTTGAGTCCTTGATCTCCGTCGCCGATGCGTTTGTAATCTTTGGCCTCTGGTAAAATGCGGTATCCGTGGCCGTCGGTGAGTACAAAAACCGATAGTTCAATGCCTTTGAGAAATTCCTCGATGACTACCTTGCTGCTTGCTGCGCCGAATTTGGCGTCTTTGAGCATGGAACGCAGTTCGATCTTGGCTTCCGCGAGGTCGTTTAAGATGAGCACGCCTTTTCCGGCCGCCAATCCGTCGGCTTTTAACACGTAAGGTGCTTTCAAGGTCTCCAGGAAGGCCAAGCCCTCATGTAAGGTGTCGGCTGTAAAAGTTTGGTATTTGGCGGTTGGGATGTGATACTTCTGCATGAATTTTTTGCTGAAATCCTTGCTGCCTTCGAGTTGAGCGCCTTTTTGATCGGGCCCGATGATCGCTACTTTTTGGAGCTCGGGATCGGCGCGGAAAAAATCAACGATGCCCTTCACCAACGGAGCTTCGGGACCTACAACCACCAAGCTTATGCGGTGCTGTAGCACGGCGTCTTTGATGGCGTCAAAGTCGGTTTCGCTCAGGTTGAGGTTGGTGCCCAGAGCCGATGTTCCCGCATTGCCCGGTGCAAAGAAGAGCTGGTCAAGCAGCGAACTCTGTGCTATTTTCCATCCTAAGGCGTGTTCCCGTCCTCCGGAACCAATGATCAATACGTTCATAATCCGACTAATTTTGGGCAAAGAAAGCAATTCAAAACGGGAATAAAAAAGATGGGGCAATTGATCTTGCTTAGGCACGGAGAGTCGACATACAACCGAGACGGGCGATTTGCCGGCACGGTCGATGTTCCGCTCACCGAAAAAGGAGAGGAGCAGGCTCGGGAAGCGGCCAGAAAGTTATCTGACATCCCCGTTGACGCCATTTTTGTCTCTGAGCGATTGCGTGCCCGTCAGACCCTGGAAATAGCCCGCGAAATAGCCAGCCACTGGCCTGTAGAGCGCGTCGACCACCGCTTGAATGAGCAGCATTTTGGCGATCTGGAAGGGGTGCGCAAAAGCGATGTGTTACGTCAGCACGGAATTGCATTGCTGGAGCAGTGGCGGCGATCGTGGAATGGAAGTCCGCCCCGAGGAGAGCGATTTTTACAGGTTCAGATGAGGGTAGGTGCTTTTTATACCGAGGAAATATGGCCGCTGATGCAGCAGGGAAAGTGCGTTTTGCTAGTGGCCCATGGCAACAGCTTGCGCGCATTAGCCATACAACTCTTGGCGCTACAATGGCATGAAATTCCTACCTTTGCACTCGGAAACGCCGAACCCCTGCTATTGACGTACCACCCTGAGGATTTGGCTTTTTCAGTGTACTATGGAAGTGAAAACCATCGCCGTTGATTTTGACGGAACCATTGTTGAGCACAAGTACCCCGAGATAGGGCGCGAAATGGCTTTTGCCTTTACGACCCTAAAAATGTTGCAGAAAAAGGGTCATCGACTCATTCTGTGGACCTACCGATCGGGTGTTTACCTCGATCAAGCGGTGGAATTCTGCCGGAAAAATGGAGTTGAATTTTACGCCGTAAATAAAAGTTTTCCCGAGGAGGATTTTAATCCTGCCACGGATTCCCGGAAAATTGATGCCGACCTCTTCATTGACGACCGCAATGTGGGTGGTTTTCTGGGTTGGGGCGAGATTTATCAGATGTTGCACCCGGGCGATGGGGCCTTTCAGCATCAACTCACCAACAAAAAGGCACACAAAAACGAAGTCAAAGGCGAGGGATCGTTTTTTGGCAGATTATTTGGAAAATAGAACATGATTATACTCAAAACAAAGGAAGAAATTGAGCTGATGCGATTGAGTGCCCAAGTGGTTTCAAAGACCCTGGGTGTGGTTGCGGGTTTAATTCGTCCGGGCATCACTCCCAAGGAACTCGACCGCCGAGCCGAAGAGTGCATCCGCGATCTCGGCGCTGTGCCCGCATTTAAAGGCTACAACGGCTATCCATTTACCCTTTGCACCTCGGTCAACGAGCAAGTGGTTCACGGCATGCCAACCGATCGACCCCTGCAAAGCGGCGATATCATCTCGGTTGATTGCGGAGCCATTCTCAACGATTTCTACGGCGATCACGCTTACACCTTCTGTGTGGGTGAGGTAGATCCTCAGGTTAGACAACTGGTGGAGGTTACCAAGGAGAGTTTGTACCTGGGCATTGAGCAAATGCGCGATGGTAACCGAACCGGCGACATCGGGTACGCGATTCAAGCGTATACCGAAGGGTACGGCTACGGCGTGGTGCGCGAGCTGGTGGGTCACGGCCTCGGTCGAAGACTTCACGAAAAACCCGAAGTGCCCAACTACGGGAAAAAAGGCAAAGGCGTCTTGCTAAAAGAAGGACTGGTACTGGCCGTTGAACCTATGATCAATATGGGTACACGCAACGTTCGCCAACTCAGCGACGGATGGACCATTGTCACCGGCGATGGCAAACCTTCGGCTCATTTTGAGCACGATATCGCCATTGTGAACGGACAACCCGAAATCTTATCTACTTTTAAATTTGTTGAGGAAGCCCTGGGCATTCCGGTAACTGTTTGATATGCGCAATCTATACCACTTCATCCTCACCCGCGTTCCGCGTCCCATTCTTATCCGACTGAGTTACCTCTTCAATAAAATTGCCCCTTTGATCTACGCAGGCAATCGGTTCGAAGACCCCATCGACGGCAGAAAATACAGAAAATTACTGCCCTACGGCGCCTTGGTGATGCGCGAGAACGTTTTGGCTCCGGGCAGCTTGTCGCTCGAGCGCCATCGGCTGCTGTGGCTCTACTTACAGAAAAAAACGAATTTTTTCACCGCACCCAAACTCAAAGTCCTGCATATCGCTCCTGAGCAATGTTTTTACAAGCGATTTAGAAATCAATCGAACTTGGAATACCTAACCGGCGATATTGAAAGCCCCTTGGCCGATGTGAAATTTGACCTGCACCAGGCTCCGTTTGAGGATAATTCCTTTGATGTAATCTTTTGCAATCACGTGTTGGAACATGTTGACGACTACATGCAGTGCATGCGCGAGCTGAAAAGAATTATGAAACCCGGTGGCTGGGGTATTTTCCAAGTGCCCATCGACTACCAGCGCAGCACCACCTACGAAGACAAAAGCATCACCAGCGAGGAGGATCGTCTCATTCACTACTGGCAGAAAGATCACGTGCGGTTATTTGGCAACGATTATCCCCAGCATTTGCGCAATGCGGGCTTTGAAGTGGTAGAGGAGCACCTTCAAAAGGAGATTGGTCAACTTTTGAGCAACCGCTACCGCTTGCCCGATTATGAACCTATTTATCTTTGTAAAAAAAGCTAAGCACATCCCATAACATCCCTAAAAAGCGCCATTATTGACAAAGAGAATTTAATTTGCTATATTAAACCTACATGTTTCAATCCCTACTGCGAATTGCACTGGTCGTTTTTTTTGGTTTCAACATCGCTGAGGCCGTTGTTGCTCAGCGAAATAGCAATGCCTGGCACCTCAGGGATCAGGGCAACGGACTCTGCAACTTTGTGATCGACAGCGCCTTTACCTTTGAGGCTTTGGTTAAATCAAACCAAGTGAATACCGGTGTAAACCCAAACCCCATTTATCACTCGCAAAGTTCAACAAACGATTTCAATTTCAGTTTGGAGGAGGTAGAAGCTACGGTGCAAACCGCTCAGGGTCCGCAAACCCTGCGGTTTAGCACGCGCCTTACTCCCCAGGTCGGTCAGTGGTATCACTATGCCGTGACCTACGACGGATTTTACCTGCGTGCTTACATCGACGGATGTTTGATGGATAGCGCTTTTGCCCGCGGGATTGTACAATACAGTGGACAGTTGTTGATCGGTCAAAACGACAACAATTTTAGTTCGCCCCGATTCACCGGCGAACTGGATGAAATGCGTTTTTGGACGGTGGCCCGCACCCAACAGGAGCTCATAAATAACATGAACAACGAGCTCAATTTTGCTGCCGAAGGCAACCTTTTCGGATATATCAATCTGGAAGGAACCAATCCCAATCGCATAGCCGAAATTCCCAACCGAACCACATTCTTTGTGTGTTTAACCGGTGGTGCCAATACTACCGAGCCGTCGGTGATATTTAACCCCGAGGTTTTTGTTTTGGATTCACTGGTGCTGAAACCTTTGTCTTGTAAAATTCAGAATGACGCTTCGGCCCGGTTTTTCACCTCATTTTCTCAATACAGTGCCGCACTGAACAACCAGACGCCTGTGAGCATGAAAAACGAGTTCGACAGTATTACTGCCGGCAATTACACCCTTCGCATTGAACTTCCCACCGGATGTATAGTAAGAAGGCCATTCCGTATCGATTCGCGCAGAAGGCTTACCTCAGTGCCCTCATTCACCAGTTCTGGCTGTTATGGCGATACCTTGCTCCTTTTTGCAGGTGTCACCGATAGCGTGGTGGTAGACTGGCAAGAGCCTCAATTAACCGCTGCAGGTTACAGCGCATTTACCATTCACGATTCACTTCCCAACGTGTATTCTTTCCGGGTTTCTCACTTGGAATGCGATACCACCTACACTCTAACGGTACCCGGCGGTTTTACGGTAAAACCCAGTTTGTCGGTAAGTGACACTTGCCTCGATGCCCTCTTGGAACTATGTGTTTCCAGTCCTGCTTTTGCCTCAGCGCAATGGATGGACGGACGCACCAGGCCGTGCATTGATGTAAGGACAACCGGCCTTTGGCAATGTGAAATCACCGATACCACAGGCTGTTCAGCGGTTGTAGAGACAATTGTGCGCGAATGTAACCCGCAAGTTTTTATTCCCAATGCCTTCACCCCCGATGGCGATGGGATCAACGATCGATTTGAAGTGGTTGATCACCAAGGTTTAGTGCTCTCGATGCGGGTTTGGGATCGATGGGGCAACGAGCTGATCAGCCGCGATGAGGCACCCTGGGCTTGGGATGGAACAGCCAAAAATCAAACCATGGCGCTGGGCATGTATGCGGTACAGGTGCGTTACGTCGATCAGCAGGGAAAAACCAAGACCCATTTCGGATTGGTTCGATTGCTGCCGTAAGACTAGCCGTATTTCCTTAAATCAGTGTTTGGCGAACCTTTTTTGAATGCGGTTCCCGCGGTAATCGATCTGGAGATGGTATAATCCGGTTTCCAAAAATTCAATGTCAATGGTTTTTGAACCAGCCAGCGTGGCTAGGATCTGGCCGGTGCTGCTGTAGAGGATTATTTTAAGCTCGGTAAGGGGTTCAAACAGACCGTCTATGTGCAAAGTGTTTTCGGCTGGATTGGGATAAAGCGAAAAGGCGGCTAAGGTTTGCGATTCAATACCAACTTCATTCGCGGCGCAACGCTTAAATGGACTGAAAAAACGCCACAGTTCGGTGCTTCCGTCGATGTCGAGATTGGTGTTGCCCAGCACGGCGGCTTGCGAGGCAACGTAGACGCCCGGCCAGGTATGGCCACCGTTGATCAATTTGTAAAACCACACGTCGGCAGCACAATCGCATTGAGTGTAGCGATAAAATTCGGCCGTCGACTCATCGGCTGCAAGGGAGTCAGGTATCATAACCACAGGTTCCGCTTGTTGGCAACTATTGTGTTTGACCCAACGCTGAACCACGGAGTCGACTGGCACGACGGGAAGGACCTGCGGATTTTGCATCACCCCGCCTTCATACGGCATCGCAGGGTCTGAAGTGCCATTAAAAAACGCCATCGGAACGGGTTTAGACGGCAAGCAGGTCTGAAAGCGCACCGTATCCATGGATGAGCCTAAGCTGGCCATGGCAGCAAATCGTTCAGGGGTTTCACAGGCCAGGCGCTGCACCATGAAGCCGCCATTCGAGAAACCGCAGGCATAAATGCGTTGGGTGTCCAACTGAAATCGAACTTTCAACGTGTCAATGAGGGCGTGAATAAACCCCACATCGTCGATTCCCATTTGATCGGCCGAGGTATTTCTTCCGTCGGCCCACGAAAAGCCGGGCGGGGCACTGCCAATACCTTGAGGCCAGGCCACTATAAACCCATTTTTATCGGCTACCGGATTCAGGCGCGAAAATCCTTGGGCATTCACCATGTTGCCGCTTCCGCCGTGCAAACTGATCACTAAAGGCAACGCAACGCCGGGTTGGTAATTGTCGGGCAGGTGCACCATAAACTTGCGTTGGTAACCTTGATGCAAAATGCTGTCGGTAATTTGTGCTTTTGCGTTGGGCAGTGCAAAGATGATCACTAAACCCATCAGGAGGAGAACAGAGCGGTGGAGCATAAGGCTTTAGGTTGATAGAGGGGGTAAAGGTGCTGAATAGCCGTAATTTACAATAAAAAAATAAAAATCCAATTTGAACAGCAGTAAGACGGTGAATCTCCCATTTGGGTTTAATGCCATGACGAAGTTTAAATATTTGGCTGGGGAAGGTCAACAATAAACGGGTTTCTAGCATCATTTCTAACGGGAAAGAAAATCCTGACAATTCACCTCATTGCTGTTGGCTCACAGAGCATGAAAATTTTATTTCATACGCTTTATTCGTTGCATTTTATTAATTTCAGTTTCTCTATAAATAGAGAATTGGAAGCTATTTAACCCAAGATATGCCGTTGAACTTATTTTTAGCGGGTTAAGTTTTTACAAGTGATCCGTCGTAAATTATACAATAATTTTAAAAAAAGGCGTTTTTGGTTACACTGGTTATTACAGCCCTTATTCGTTATGGTAAAATGGATTTGTTTTAGTTTATTGGCACTTGTGCAGTTCAATTCAATTTGTGCTCAAGTCCCCTCGAGAATCCAGAAATTTTTCACTCAATGTTATGATTCAAACCATTTAACGAAAGGGTCTTTTCCGAGATTTGACGGTTACTATACAGTTTGTATTCACCCAAAAGAGATTGAAGAAATTGGGCCGCAAGGAGAAAAATACGTTACCAAAAAAGACAGTTCATTTTTTAATATTACATTTTTTCCAGATGGAGTTTGTCTGTTTAGTGACGCGACGGTTGAGCGCGTGGAATACTATGTGCCTCATTTAAAAACACTTCAAAATGCAGAAAAAGTTACCCATGATTATTTTTATCAATTTGAAAACTGGGGTCTTTTTTGGATGGACGGAGATACACTTAAAACGCAGAGAACTAACCACGAACAGAGATTCAGCGCATACTGGAATTTCTATGAAAATCATTTCCTGATCAAAGACGAGTTGGTTTGGGAAAAGATACGTTATCGTCGTAACTCTGAAACGTTTATAGTGCTTAAAAATAACGCAGCCGACCAACATATCGAATTCACTCGAACGGGACTGTACCTCAAGTCAGACACATGGCTCAAAAAAGAAAAATGGTTTTGGTGTGATCCTAAAGAATGGGAGAAGTGGATGAAAGAGAAAGGGTATAGGTATTAAAAAAGTCAATATCTTAGAAAGTCATTAATCATTGCCCTGAACTCCGCTCAACCCATATCACGCAGCGATCTCAGCAACTCCAACTGTAAGAAGGTAACAATAACCGTAACTCCTTATCCCAAGGCATTGGCCTTAAATCTTAAATGTTATGAAATCTAAATATTTAATACCAATTATTATTTTGGTATTTATTCCCTTTTCAAGGTGTGAAAAATTCATGAAAAGAACCGAATATATTTGGTTAGAGAACAAGTCAAATTTAAGAATATACGCATCAGCTGGAATCGGTGAAAACAATGGAGGCATGAAAATCCATCCAGATACCACCATGCCAAATAATGAACCTTTTAAGCGTGAAATCGAAGTGCAGAACAAAGAAATATTAGTTTCCAGCCCCTCGATCGCCTCTCTCTTTAAACAGACCCTTTCAAACAAATACTTAAGCGTCTATATTTTTAATGCTGATTCGCTGGACGAATTGGGTTGGGAAGGAATCAGAGACAAAAATATGGTGCTAAAAAGATATGACCTGAGTTTAGATGATTTAAAGCGAAGTGATTTTACAATAACCTATCCCTAAATTCAAAGCAAAGCGCGGAAATTTTGGATTTAATAATTGTTGGCGATACTTGACTTTACACTGCTAACCTTGCTGGTGTTCAAGTCGCGTTCGAATTGTCTCAGGCGCAATATCGGGCACCCATTTTTGATGCTATCCACTGCGTTCGTATAATTCGGTTTGTCGTTTGCCATAAACCGCTTGAATTCAGGTATCCTTGTCGGGAGATATTGGCTTCCTAAGTTTATTTTTCTTGCTTAGGGCTGTTGGATTAAATTCAATAGGCGGATCATATTCGCCAATGGCAGGAAAGCGGTTTAAGTCGGCGTAAATTCTGTGAGGTTCAGGGATTGAGTTATATCAGTTCTTGTACCTCCAAAAACGGGTTGCGGAGTTGTCGAACGATGAGGTAATTTTATGAGGTTATCCTAAGCATCAGAAAGCCGCGCTGGCTGAGAAAATTAACAAAAAGTCCGTATTTTAGTGATCATCGACATGTCTTGAACTCCGCCCAATCAATACCACGCAGCGATCTCAGCAACTCCAACCACGGGTTGAGTGAGCAATTTAGCTACCACCACCGCCTAAACGAGGTGTGGAGCCGCACTGGGGTGTTATTGAACATGTTAAACTACGACGAAGAGGGCACGAGCCCTATGGTCTTCAAAAGGGATGTGGGTTTTTGTAGATGCTGCGATGTGTTACCTACCACTACAGCCAAGGGTCTCGTCTTAGGCCTTATGCTCTCCCCAGACAATTTTGTGAGTGATGCCACATGCACGGTGGCGTATAATAGGTTTTTGTATGCGAATGGGAATCCTCTAAAATTTACCGACCCTAATGGTGAAGTAGTGTGGTTTGCACCTCTGATTTTTGCGGCGGTAAATGTAGGTGTTGATTTGGTTCTGAACGAGGGTAAAATGAATATTGGAGAAATAGCCATGTCCGCGGGCATGGGGGCTTTGGCAGGTCTAACCAGTGGTGCTACCACTGTAGGGGGAGCCTTTATGACTGCTGGTGTAGGTAAATTGAATAGGCTTCTTCCATCAGCTAACATACCGATAACTGATAATATATCGATTTCTGTCTCAGTAGGGGTAGGGGTGGGTTCTACTGGATTTTCAGGTGGAGGTAATTTTAGCGCCACGTATCAGGGTGAAAAGGGTTCACTTTCATTGGGTTTTGGCGGAGGCTACAACGGAACCGGAAATTATTCGGGTTACTCCGTTAGCGCAACCAGAGGCGATTGGGGTCTTGGGTATCATCGCACCAGTTACTCCGGTTCAAACAGCCAAGTGGTTGGCGGATTAAAGATCGCCTATAAGAATAGCTCGTTTAGAATTGAGAATGATTTTATGGGTGATGGTCATGATCGTTGGCGGTCAAATGCCGCTGAGATTTCGGTTGGCGATTTTATTGTTGGAACTAATTTGTACAATAACGATCCAGCGGGCGAGGGTCAAGGAACTATAGATTTACCAAATCGTGTTGGTAAGTACAATAAACATGGCTACAAGGCATGGCAAAGTGGTAAAGTTTATTCTAGTCCTCTGTGGCTGGGTTACAAGACAAATAACTCAGTTTATCGTTTTGGGAAAAATGACCCAATGGTTCAAGATAGAACGCAGAATTGGACTCATAAGAATGGTTTCTTTTGGTTGCCAATGGGTTATCAAAATTATTATCTCGATGATTCTGAATTCAATTATGCTCCTCACTACTATGGTGGCTATAATTCACCCTATTCGTTATGGTAAAGAAATTCTTTTTCTTGGCGCTGATTATCTGCACTAGTAAATGTGCAACTCCACAACAAATGATTGAAAAGATTAATGGCCAATCGTGTTTCGCCAATAAAATTATCGATGACGAAAGATTAAAGCAAAGCGGTTATTACGAATTTAAGCTCCCATTTAGAAATTCGAAAAAGTTGAATGTACCAATGGACACAACAAAGTGGGGAGTGGTTTTTTATGAAGATGGTTTTTTCGTTGAGAATCTGGATATAAATTTTTTTAACGACAATGGAGATAAACGTGGCTTCTATGCGAGATCAGCAACTCATTTTGGATGCTACAATATTGACGGGGATACGATAAAGGCTCATTTTTTTAATAGTCCAGGTGATATGGCGAGCGCAGAAGGTTTCGTTTGGTACAGAATTATCGATACGAACTCAATTGAAGAAATTGCCTTTCAATATTACGACACCATTAGAGCTGAGACCTTGTCTGAACTTTCAAAGAATGTTTACCGTAAGAATATTTCTGTTGGAAAATATAGGTGGAGTGATAGATTGCCAAATCCCAACAAAAGCTGGCTAAAACGGAAAAAATGGTTTTGGTGTGATCCTAAAGAATGGGAGAAGTGGATGAAAGAGAAAGGGTATAGGTATTAAAAAAGTCAATATCTTAGAAAGTCATTAATCATTACCCTGAACTCCGCTCAACCCATACCACGCAGCGATCTCAGCAACTCCAACCACGGGTTGAGTGAGCAATTTAGCTACCACCACCGCCTAAACGAGGTGTGGAGCCGCACTGGGGTGTTATTGAACAAGTTAAACTACGACGAAGAGGGCACGTGTCCTATGGTCTTCAAAAGGGATGTGGGTTTTTGTAGCTGCTGCGATGTGTTACCTACCACTACAGCCAAGGGTCTCGTCTTAGGCCTTATGCTCTCCCCAGACAATTTTGTGAGTGATGCCACATGCACGGTTGCATACAACAGGTTTTTGTATGCGAATGGAAATCCGTTAAAGTATGTTGATCCTAGTGGGGAATTTCTTACATGGAGTATACATAAGGGTGGATTTAGTTTAGGTTTAAATTTTTCCCTTATCGGAATCGCTCTTGGTTTTGGGGTTAATATTGGCTGGGGAAATGGCGGTTCGGTAGGTGTTTATGGGGAAGTGGGTTATCCAATTGGAGGCTCAGGTTTTGGGGCAGGATCCACGGTAAGTCAAAGTCTGGACTATAATTTCAAATACCGCACTGCGACTACAACTACAGGATTAGGTGCATATGCGTCCTTTGGCCCATTGAATGCGGGTGCCAATGTGTCCAGTACTTATAATCTTACACATGTAAAACACCTTGGATATAGTTGGGGGGTGAGTGCGGGAATCGGTATGGGCAATGAAAAAGTTGGAATTGGTCTATTTGTAGGTTATGGTTCTGGTGGATGGAACTATGGTTTAGGCGGTTATTATGATCCTAGTGTAAAATTCAAGGAACAGAAAGTTGCCTTGGTAGCGAAAGAAGATGGGTCATTTGAAGATGATTTAGCTTTA
>DASUEB010000105.1:0-21041 GCA_036275295.1 Luteibaculaceae bacterium
CAAACATAATACTTGAAAATGCTCGGTGGCAAGACAAATTTGCGTGGAGACATGACAACAAATACCTTGTTTTAATTCAATGGGACTTGGAAAACAACGACCCAGGTTTTCATTTTAAAATTTTCAACACTGAGTCAGGAAAATCTCACACAAGCGATAGAATACTGGGAATGGTAAACAATCTCTCAATCACGGACAACAAAATTTTATACAACAAATTTCTTTACACAGGCAAGACAGCAGACGGTAAACTTTTAAGTAACACTGACAACGAATTTATATTTCAAGACTTTTAAATATACAATAATAATTATGACAAAGAGTAAAAACACTGCTGGTAACAGCCGCAATGGGGGCTGACGTGGTTAAGTCAAGTGTAGTGCTTTAATCAACATTTTTGCTTGGTTGATCCCGCAGGTGCGGGACTCCGAAATCCCCCACTGCGGCAAGCGGCAAAACGATTGGTTCCACAGCGATGGAACCCCTGGCGGGCATGCGGGCCCTATGTATAGCACTGCCGATTTAATAAGCGCAGAAACGCTCACGTTGGTGATGAACGCGGCGAATGTCCTTGCGAACATGAACAACCCTGTATTTTGCCGAGACAGCCTAAATTTTAAGAAAATTTTACATTTCCAGATGGATTTTGTACTTTCGATTCTATGCGCGTAAAAAACTCTTATCTGTTCTTGTTCTGTATGTTAGTTACCGCCAGTCTGGGCGGCTCATCGTGCAAGTCGCACAGCCACTCTCATTCACCCGTGCCCGAAGATCACCCGTCGCATGCCGAGCTCCAGTTGGTAGCTGCCGAATTCCAATCGTGGTCGGCTGGTGTTCAGCAAGGGGGAAGTGGCTACGAATACTACATCACCATAGGTCACTCGGCACAGGATATTCCCCGGTTTGACTCTCTGGTCATCGACGGATCGAGGACGGTAGCTACATACCGAGGCAAGCAAACTAGCAGTGAAATATCCTCCACACTGGTGCGGGCAACGGAGAAATACATGCCTCAAGAGCGGGTTTTACCCGTTCCTCGAAAGGCCCGCTTGTCTTATTCTCTCGGAGGACACAGACATTACCTCAACATCGATTCGTTCACGGAGCGCAAAGCACCAAACAGACCCTAAATCACGTATCCATCATCCCCGAAAATAAAATCCGTATGAAAACCAGTTCTACACTTCAGCTCATTGCGTTAATGGCCTTTTGGGCTAGCGTTTCACAAGCGCAGCCATGGATGAAAGGCCTGCCGCCAGGCGATGAAAATTTTTACGAAATAAAAACCGCCTTTGAGAACCATTGGCAGGGCCGAAGTCCGGAACGCGGCAAGGGCTACAAATCGTTCAAACGCTGGGAGTGGTTCTGGGAGCAGCGAGTGGCACCCACCGGAGAATTTCCGCCGGCCGATATTCGATATACCGAGTGGCAGAAATATCAGGTACTCCACCCTGAAAACGAACTACCGCCTCACATGAAAGCCGCTACTTGGACCTTCAAAGGCCCCAATAGCAGCAACGGAGGCTACAGCGGGATTGGCAGGGTAAACTGTGTGGCCTTTCATCCCACCAATGCACAGGTATTTTGGATTGGAACTCCTGCTGGCGGGATTTGGAAAACCACCAACGGCGGCAGTAGCTGGACTACTTCTACCGACCGACTACCTGTTCTCGGGGTGACCGATATTGCGGTTGATCCCAGTTCACCTAATACGCTGTATGCCGCTACAGGCGACGGCGACGGTGGCGATACGTACAGCATCGGTATTCTTAAATCAACCGATGGCGGCTCTACATGGAGTGTTACAGGCCTGAATTGGAATGTGACTTCGCAAAAGCGAATTCGCAGAATGCAAATAGATAAATCCTCGCCCAGCACCCTCCTGGTAGCCGCCAGCGATGGCATTTGGCGATCAACCGACGCCGCTAATACTTGGGTGAAGGTGCAGTCGGGCGGAATGACCGACATCGAATTCAATCCTACGAACTCATCAATCGTTTATGCAGCTTCTTACGGTTTTGGCAATGCCCAAATCTTCCGCTCAACCAATAACGGGGCATCGTGGACGCAGGTAACGTCATTTAGCGGTATTGAGCGAATCAATCTGGCCGTGTCTGAGGATTGGCCTATGTTGGTAGATGCCCTTTGCGCGGATCAAAGCGGTGGACTGGCTGGACTGTGGTATTCTGACAATGCAGGAGCCTCCTTTACCAATTACTATGACGCTACCTGCGAAAACAATATGCTGAACTACGCTGCCGACGGCGTGGGTTGTGGTGGACAAGGTTGGTACGACCTGGCCTATACCATCAATCCGGCCGACGCGAATGAAATCTACCTCGGCGGTATCAATACCTGGCGGACCCTCGATGGCGGTGCAAGTTGGGAATTAAACAACATCTGGTCGAATTATTTTACCCAAGCCGTTCCCGAAGTTCATGCCGACAAACATTTTCTGGCCTTCCACCCTCTTAACGCGGCAGCTTTGTATGAATGCAACGACGGCGGTATTTACCGAACCACTAACGGAGGGCAGTCGTGGACCGACTTATCGAACGGGCTGGGCATCAGCCAGATTTACCGCATTGGAACCTCGAAAACCGTGGCTAACAACGTGATTTGTGGTTTGCAGGACAACGGGTCAAAAGAACTCAAAAACAATAGCATGGTCGATCGTACGGGTGGCGATGGAATGGAATGTATCATAGATTACACCAACGCTGCCATTCAGTATGCCACCTATGTTAACGGCGAAATATACAAGACCACCAATGGTTGGTCGAGTTACACGACGATTGTGAATAACAACGGCACAGGCGCAGATGAACCCGGCAATTGGGTTACACCCTATATCATGCATCCCACCAATAATCAAACCCTACTGCTTGGAAAATCGCAGGTATATAAAACGACCAACGGTGGTACTTCTTGGACGCAACTGGGCCAAATCACGGGGATGACAGGCAAACTGGTTTCCATGGCTTACGCGCCCTCTGATCCCAATACCATCTATGTGGCATCAGCCTTTGAAGTGTTCAAATCAACCAATGGGGGGACTACGTGGACCAAAATCCGCCAATCTTCAAATTCAATCACCTATTTGGCCGTAGACCCTGCAAATGCCCAAAATATATTCATAACCTGTTCGGGTTACAGTGCTGGAAACAAAGTGTTTATTACCACCAACGGAGGGACCAATTGGACCAACTACTCAGGAACCCTCCCCAATGTTCCGGTTAACTGCGTGGTGTATCAGAATATGCCCAACGATAAGGGTATTTTCATTGGCACCGATTTAGGTGTTTATTACCGCGGAACAGGTATGTCAGACTGGTTGAGTTACAACAACGGTTTACCCAATGTGGTGGTGAACGAATTGGAGATATCGTATAACAACAACAAACTTTGGGCAGCAACTTACGGCCGCGGTTTGTGGAATTCGGATCTTTATTCTTCGGTTGGAATTTCAGAGGCCGAACTGAGTCAGAGCATCGGTTTATCGCCTAATCCCAATCAAGGCGACTTTACCATCGATATGGCCGAACCCATGGCCTATTCCATCAAAGTTACCGACATCTTGGGTAAGGAAATCCTCAGCCAGAGCAATATTCGATCTACCCATGCATCATTTTCGCTGGCTGGAGCGCATCCCGGGGTGTACCTAGTGGTTATTTCGATTGGCGATAACACCATCACCAAAAAGATGGTGGTTCAATAAGTCATCGATTTAGTTCATTTATGCGTTGGAGGTTGAGGGCGCTGATTTTTTTGGGCCTGGTGTTGCCTGCAATGGCTCAGGGTCAGAGCTTTCAAATTTTGTCGTCCGACCGAAAAGTGCCCGTGGCAGAAGCTGTAGCCATTGGAATGGGCGGTGACACGCTTGCTGCGGCTGATGTTTCTGGGGTGATGGTTATGCCCGGCCTGTTGGGCCAACCTGTAGTTCAACTCAGCGCTCCGGGCTATCGGACGACGGCTTTGCGGTTGGATACCGTTGGACAGGTGGTGTTGCTTGAGCCCTTCGGATTTAATCTAGACCAAGTGGTCATCTCAGCTGGGCGATCAGAACAGCGCCAGCGGGAAGTGGCCCAACGGGTGCTGGTATTGGATCGCCAGAGCCAAGAACACATCAACGCACCACAAACCGGTGAATTCCTGCAGAACAGTGGCGCAGTACTTGTTCAAAAAAGTCAGGGCGGAGGCGGAAGCCCCGTCATCAGGGGTTTTGAGGCGAATAAGATCTTGTTGGTTGTCGATGGCATCCGTTTAAACCATGCTATTTTTAGAGGGGGCCATCTTCAGAATGTCCTTTCGGTTGATCAACAAATGGTCGATAGAACAGAGTTATTGATGGGTCCTGCATCTGTGGTGTATGGTAGCGATGCCCTGGGTGGGGTGATTCATTTTTTCACCCCAAGACCTGCGCTGGCCCCGGCCGGAGAAGGGCTGCAGGTTAGCGGTAATGCATTTTCCCGAGTCTCTACGGCATTCCGTGAAAAAACGCTTCATACCTCCTTTCAAATGGGCCACAGGAAATGGGCAACCCTAACCTCAATTACTGCAAGTGCACTCGGCGATTTGCAGCAAGGCGGAAGGCGGAGATCGGCATATCCCGAGTTTGGCAAATGCAATTTTCAGGTAGTTCGTATGGAAGGCCGCGACAGCGTGCTTCCCAATGCAGATGTCAACAGACAATTGGGCTCTGGTTACAGTCAGATCGACCTCATGCAAAAGGTGTTTTTTCAACCGTCCAGCAGAGTTAGTCACACCTTGAACCTGCAGTATTCAACTACCGGGAATGTGAATCGATACGACCGACTCAGTGAGTTGAGGGCAGGTAGACCCCGATTTGCTGAATGGTACTACGGTCCGCAGATGCGATTGCTGGCAGCGCATACAGTAGAGAGCCAAGTGAACAAAGGCTGGGTAGATAAGCTGGTGATTACAACTTCTTATCAGCAGTTTAAAGAGAGTCGTCACGACCGATCCTTGAACTCCGATTGGCTCAATCGCCGTTTTGAAACCGTGCAGGTAATTGGCTGGAATGCTGTTTTTATGAAAAATACCCCTTGGGCCGATATGAGCTATGGCGCAGAGGTTTATCACAATCAAGTAGATTCCAAAGCACATGCGTTTCACATACAAACAGGAGATCAAAAAGCGATTCAAACGCGATATCCTGTGGATGGAAGCGCCATGTCGAGTGCTGCCGTTTTTGCCTGGGCGCACAGAAAACTGAATCACCAATGGATAGTTGATGCCGGAGTTCGGATGAATTACAACGCTCTCCATGCTCGATTTACCACCAAAACATTCTTTGATTTTCCCTTTGACCGGGTCAATCAACAACATGTAGCCTTCTCCGGGAACCTGGGCCTGACGTGGCTTCCCAACGAAAATTGGAAGCTTTCGGGACTCTTAGCCAGCGGTTTTCGCGCCCCAAACATTGACGACGTGAGCAAAGTATTTGACTCGGTTAAAAGCGATCGGCAGGGAAATGCTACTGGAGTGCTCATCCTGCCTAACGCAGCCTTGCGGCCAGAGTATACTTATCAAGCAGAGTGCACTATTGAGAAGTCTTTTGGAAAGCGGGTTCATTGGAATCAAACCTTTTTTTACACCCGACTTATCGGTGCTATTGGGGTTCAAAACAGCACCTTTAATGGTACTAGCCGCGTTTTTTTTGGCGATACAACCGTTCAGGTTCAGCAATTGGTAAACCTTAATCAGGCTCAAATTATAGGCTATCATGCCGCGATCCAAATTCTGATCACCGAGCGATGGAAGTTGGAATCGTCCTTTAATACAACGCAGGGTGTAATTTTAGGTCAGCAAGGAAGGATGCCATTGGATCACATACCACCCAATTTCGGACAATCGTCACTCTGGTTTGTGGGCAACCGGATTAAGGCCGAATTCATGGTGCGTTATAACGGTTGGAAGCGCTTAGACCGCTATCAGATCTTGGGCGAGGATAACTTGCAATACGCTACGTCAGACGGTATGCCCAATTGGTACACTTTAAATGCGAGGTTAAGTAAAACCTGGGGTATTCATTGGACAGGTCAATTGGCTGTTGAGAATATCTTAGATCGCAACTACCGCGTTTTCGCCTCCGGTATCAGTGCCGCTGGGCGCAACGTGATCGGTTCGGTTCGGTACCGTTTTTGAGGGCATACCCATTGGGCGCAAATTCGCTATGGAAGAGTAAAGCGCACAAGCCTTGCTTTAATCCAATACCAAGCACCGACTGGGTTCATGCTGAAGGTTAATCATCAGCCATAGGAAGTCATGCATGTTGGGAGGAAAGAATGAAGAAATCGGAATGGACTTTTACAACGGCGGTAGTCCAATTTCGTCCGGCACTACATACGCATTGTTAAACGAACTCTTCACCTGCTGTAAAAACGCGTCAGCCTCAAGGTAGGTTCTAAAGTTCCCAAGGCGCACGCGGAAATTGGGAGCGAGGTAGTTGATTTCGACGGGTACGCCGGGAAAAAGTATCTCGGCTTGTCCTTTTATGTCTGTAGCCCGATTGCGTTCGCCAACAAAAACCTGCACGCGGAAACCTTTGAGGTTGTTGCGTCCTTGGTGTTCTTGTTTAAACCGTTGAGACAGGGCGGTGATTTCTGGGCTTTGATAAATCATGAGACCTGAGCCAGATCCAGAGGTAGTCCCTTTGGGATAGGTACGCCAGTCGGTTTGAGCCCAACATTTTTGGCTCATCAGTGTTATTACAAGCAGGGCGAATAAACCGTGTTTCATCACGGCAAAAGTACAAAACCCGATGGGAATGAGGAGATGGATTTTATTCTTTGTACACAGCGTGCCATTAACAACTTTTGGGGTAAGGCTAAGAAGTGTTTTGACACATGTTAGCCGCACAGGCACTGAGAATGTGCGAATTAGGATTCGCGCCGACACCCCTCTATTTAGATTAATTATAAATTGTTGGACCATCCGACATTTTTGTGACAAACCTCACAGCCCGATATTAAACAGTATTAAATTTGCGCCCACTGCATAGTATGACAATATCTACAAATCGCGATAATATGCTCACTAACCACAGGGCACTTGGCCGGTTCACCAAAGCGGTCGTTTCCCTTTCCGTTCTTTTAACCTTATTCGTTACGCCCGCGTTTGCACAGCCAAACGGCGAGGCATTATTCAAAGGTAACTGTGCTTCTTGCCACAAGCCTACCGACAAACGCCTTACCGGACCGGGTCTCAAGGGCGTTCAGGACCGCTGGGCTGGAAAAGAGGCCTTGTTGAAGCAGTGGATCAAAAATCCGAATGCCGTTATCGCTACTGGCGATCCTTACGTAAAACAATTGGTTGCTGACTATGCTTCGTCTGGTATCATGCCAGCTCAAGCGGTTAACGATGCAGAGATCGATGCGATCCTTTCTTACATCGCTAACTATAAAGATCCTGCACCAGCAGGCCCAACTCCAGGAACTGACACGGTAGCTCAGCCAACCGGGGATGAAGACAACACCAAATGGTATGTAGTTATTGCTTCTCTGTTGGTGATTGTTGTTTTCTCTCTGGCCGGAGTGCGCAAGTCTCTTTACAACTCACTAGCTGAGAAAAAAGGTCTTCCTACTACTGATGGCCTGACCTATTGGGAGAGCTTCAAGCTTTGGATGGGCAAAAACAGAGCTATTGTGACCATTGTTATTGTGTTCCTGTTTGTAATGGGCGCAAAAGACACCTACGATGCATTGATGAGCATTGGTGTTTATGAAGGATATAAGCCCACCCAGCCCATTGCTTTCTCGCACAAAATTCACGCCGGACAGAACAAGGTAAACTGTGTTTACTGTCACAGTTCAGTAGAGAAATCGAAACACGCCGGTATTCCTTCAGCCAACGTATGTATGAACTGTCACAAAGCGGTTCAAGAAGGCAAGATCACCGGAACAGCGGAGATAGCGAAAATCTATGAAGCTGTAGGTTGGGACGTTGACAAACAAGCCTACACCGGAGAGGAAAAGCCTATTCAGTGGGTTAAAATCCACAACCTTCCTGACCACGCCTATTTCAACCACTCACAGCACGTGGTAGTAGGTAAAGTAGAGTGTCAGGAGTGCCATGGCAAAATCGAGGAGATGGAAGTAGTTGAGCAACATGCCCCGCTAACCATGGGCTGGTGTATCAAGTGCCACGGGGAGAAGGAAGTTCAAATGGCCGACAACGGTTACTACGACGAAATTCACAATCGCCTTACCAAAGCCGAACTTAAGAAGTACTTAAACGACGATGAAAAAATCTCGGTTAAGGAATTGGGTGGCTGGGAATGCGCCAAATGTCACTATTAATAATCAGGTTTAGGATCACGATATGGGACAAACTAAATATTTCAGAGGTTTAGACGAACTTCACAATACCCCACAATTCCAGGAAGCGGCTAACAATGAGTTTCCAAAGGAATTGACGGTAGACGAGTTTTTGGGGAAAGCCAACCTGAACGAGGCTTCTACAAGCCGTCGCGACTTCCTTAAATTCTTGGGATTCAGCGTTACTGCCGCTACGGTAGCCGCTTGCGAAACTCCAGTTATTAAGTCTATACCTTACGTTAACAAACCTGAGGAGATTACCCCTGGGGTGGCTAACTACTACGCCAGCACGTATTACGACGGACAGGATTTCGCCAATATCATGGTGAAAACCCGTGAAGGTCGCCCCATCTACATTAAAGGCAACAAAAACTTCGGAATCACAGCAGGTGCCACAGGCCCTCGCGTGAATGCTTCGGTGTTGGGCTTGTACGATTCAGCTCGTTTGCAGTCGCCTATTAAGGCTGGTAAGGCTGCAACTTGGAAAGAGGTAGACGCCGAGATCGCCGCCAAGCTCGAACAAGCTAAAGGCAAAGGAAAGATTCGCATCCTTACTTCAACCGTTATCAGTCCTTCGCTGCAAACCGCCATCAACGGTTTGGTTGCTAAATTCAATACGGGTGAAGGTACTTCGGCCCACATCACGGCCGATGCTTACTCTTATTCAGCCATCAGAAAGGCCAATGAGAAAACCTTTGGGGTTGGCCTTATTCCAACCTACAACTTCGGTGCTGCGAAAACCATCGTTGGCATCGGGGCCGATTTCATGGGAAGCTGGCTGATGTACAACGAATACGTTTCTGCTTATGCCAAAAACCGCAAAGCAGACAGCGATATGTCGCGCCACTTCCAATACGAGTCATTGATGACCGTTACCGGAGCTTCGGCTGACGTGCGCATTGCTACCAAACCATCTGAAGAGGGTCAGGTAGCTCTTGCCATTTACAATCACCTAGCCGCCAAGGCAGGTGTATCAGCGGCTGGTGTGGTATCTAACGATATTCTTACCAAAACGAAAAAAGCTGCCGAGGAACTTTGGGCTACCAAAGGATCTTCGCTGGTAGTTGCAGGCTCAAACAACCTGCACGTGCAATTGGTGGTTAACCACATCAACCAATTGTTGGGTAACTACGGCACTACCATCGATCTTTCCAAGCCCGTTAATTTGTTTAATGGCAACGACGAGGCTGCTTACAAACTCGTTGAGGAAATGAAAGCAGGTGAGGTTTCAGCCCTGATTGTTTACGGTCTGAACCCCGCTTACCACTTCTTCAATGCCGCTGACTTCAAAGCCGGATTAGCTAAAGTAGGTCTAAAGATATCGCTTGCCGATTTCAAAGACGAAACCGCTAGTTTGTGCGATTATGTTTGTCCCGACAACCATTTCTTGGAGTCGTGGAACGACTTTATGCCAAAGGCAGGTGAATATGCATTGGCTCAGCCCACCATTTCACGCTTATTCAACACCCGTCAAGCCGGCCAGTCGTTCTTGGTATGGAGTGGCGATAGCCGCAACTATCTCGACCTGATCAAAGAAACTGCTCAGGCGAATGTATTCCCCAAAGTGGGTGGAATGGCCTTTGGTGATTTCTGGAACAACAGTTTGCATAACGGCGCCGTATCATTCGCCGATGCACAAGCCAGTCCTGCGTTTGTGGGTAGCGAAGCCGATTTGAACTTGGCTTCGACGGTTATCGAAAAATCGGCTAAAAACGTTTCAGGCACCTTCGAAGTGCTACTGTATAACTCTACTGCTATCGGCGTAGGTAATCAAGCCAACAACCCATGGTTGCAAGAGCTTCCTGATCCCATCACCAAAATTACGTGGGACAATTACCTTACCGTTTCTCCGGTTGACGCTCAAGCCCTAGGTTTCAACACCTATATTGGCGAAGACAATCCAGCTTCTGTTGCAGAGATCAGCATCAACGGCAAAACCATGAAGCTTCCTGTTTATGTGTTGCCAGGCCAAAAGGCGGGCACCATGGCAGTGGCCTTGGGTTATGGTCGCGGTGAAAACGGAGAAGAGATTGGCAAGGCGGCTTTCCAAACAGGAACCTATGGAGGTTATTTGACCGATGATAACGGCAAAAAGCAAGCCATCGGGGTAAATGTATTCCCCCTTGCTAAACTAACCGAGGGATGTGTTGCTTACAGCGTAGAAGGTGTGCAAGTGAAAAACACGGGCGAAACCTTTGCTTTGGCTTGTACGCAGACACAACACACCGTGATGGGTCGCGACAGCATTGTGCGCGAAACCACCTTAGGCACGTATCGCAAAGGTAACCGCGAGGACTTCAATCCGGTTCACGCTATTGCTTACCACGAAGGTGGCGAATCAATCAAGAAACCGGTAGACGAAATCGATCTTTGGGGAGAGCATCCCGTTGAAAATATCGGTCACCGCTGGGGTATGGCTATCGACCTGAACAGCTGTCACGGTTGTGGAGCTTGTATCATAGCTTGTCATGCCGAGAACAACGTTCCCGTTGTGGGTAAAGACGAAATTCGCCGCAGCCGCGATATGCATTGGTTGCGTTTGGACCGCTACTTCTCATCGGCAGAAGAGCCCAAAAAACTAAACGGCGAAGATTTCAGCTACGACTTGATGGAAATTCCTGAGGAGAATCCGAAGGTGGTTTTCATGCCGATGATGTGTCAGCACTGTAACCACGCTCCTTGCGAGACCGTGTGTCCGGTAGCTGCTACTACGCACAGCAACGAAGGTATTAACCAAATGACTTACAACCGTTGTATCGGTACTCGCTATTGTGCCAACAACTGTCCGTATAAAGTTCGTCGTTTCAACTGGTTCAACTACCAGGAGTACCGCAAATTTACCGAGGTTAACCCCGCTCAAGACGATTTGGGCCGTATGGTTCTTAACCCCGATGTTACCGTTCGCGCTCGCGGTGTGATGGAGAAGTGTTCACTTTGTGTGGGCCGTATCCAAGCCGGTAAGCTCGAGGCCAAGAAAAAAGGAGAGCCTATCCAGGATGGCGCTATCCAGACCGCTTGTGCCGAAGCCTGTCCAACCCATGCAATTACATTTGGCGATATCAACGACAAAGGTTCGGTGGTAGCGGGCCTTACCAAATCAAACCGCGCTTACCGCGTGATTGAAGAGGTAGGTACTCAGACCAACATGTATTACATGGTTAAGGTTAGAAACAATTCAGAAAAAGAAGCTTAATAACATCACATCAATTTATCCGAAATGGTAAAGGAAGCTGCGATAAGGGAGCCGTTGATCTTAGGTAATAAAAGCTACGGCGATATTACCACCGACGTGATTACCCCCATAATGAATAAGGCCCCCAAAGCCTGGTATGTTTTAATATCAATTGCCGCTATCATTGCGGTATGGGGCTTGGGTTGTATTACTTATCTAATTGGCACGGGTATCGGTACCTGGGGTCTCAACAAAACCGTAGGTTGGGCTTGGGACATCACCAACTTCGTTTGGTGGGTAGGTATTGGTCACGCCGGTACGCTGATCTCTGCGGTGTTGTTGCTATTCCGTCAGAAATGGAGAATGGCGATCAACCGATCGGCAGAAGCGATGACGATTTTTGCGGTAATGATGGCCGCCGTTTTCCCAGGAATTCACATGGGAAGAATATGGTTGGCTTACTTTGTATTCCCAGTTCCCAACCAGTTTGGTTCGCTTTGGGTAAACTTTAACTCGCCGCTGTTGTGGGACGTATTCGCGATCTCTACGTATTTCTCGGTATCGCTGGTGTTCTGGTACATCGGACTTATCCCGGATTTTGCAACCATCCGCGATAAAGTGACTGATCCCGTTCGCAAGAAGATCTACAGCTTGTTGAGTTTTGGTTGGTCGGGTCGCGCAAAACACTGGAACCGTTTCGAGGAGGTTTCACTGGTACTTGCCGGTATGGCAACCCCTCTGGTATTCTCGGTTCACTCGATTGTATCGATGGACTTTGCTACTTCGGTAATCCCAGGTTGGCACACCACCATTTTCCCTCCATACTTCGTATCGGGTGCGGTGTTCTCTGGATTCGCCATGGTACAAACCCTTTTGTTGATCATGCGCAAAGTGATGAAGTTGGAAAACTACGTAACTATTAAGCATATCGAGTACATGAACATCGTTATTATCGTAACGGGGTCTATCGTTGGTGTTGCTTACATTACCGAGCTTTTCATCTCTTGGTACTCGGGTGTGGAATACGAGTCGTATGCGTTTATTAACCGTTTCTCGGGTCCGTACTGGTGGTCGTACTGGAGCATGATGACCTGCAACGTTATTTCTCCGCAGTTGTTCTGGGTGAAGAAATGGAGACGAAACCTCAGCTTTACCTTCGTAATGTCGATTGTGGTGAACATCGGTATGTGGTTTGAGCGTTTTGTGATTATCGTTACCTCCATTCACCGCGATTATTTGCCATCTAGCTGGACCATGTTCTATCCGACATGGGTTGATATAGGTGTTTTTGTTGGAACTATTGGTATCTTCTTTACGTTGTTCCTTCTTTTCGCCCGATTCTTCCCTGTATTGGCTCTGAACGAGATCAAGTCGATCCTTAAATCGTCTGGCGAGGAGTTCAAGAACAAAGCCGATAATCACCACCACTAAGAAATACCTTTCATTGCGATGACAACTGAAAAAATCATATACGGAATGTACGACGATGAGGAAGTGCTTAAGAGCGCGGCTAAGTCGTTGGTATCAAAAGGAGTTAAGGTAAGCGATGTATATTCACCGTTTCCTATTCACGGTATCGATCCCATTATTGGAGTGAGGCCCACTCGCTTGGGCGATATGGCCTTTATTTACGGTTTGTTTGGAATGACGATGGCCTTGATTGGAATGCGTTATTTCATGATTATCGATTGGCCGATGAACATCGGGGGTAAACCTAACTTCTCGCTGTTGGAGAACCTGCCATCGTTTATTCCGGTTACGTTTGAGTTTACGGTATTGTGTGCCTGTCACGGTATGGCTATCACCTACATGTTCCGCAACAAGACGCTACCTGGTATGCCAGCAACCAACCCCGATCCACGCACCACCGACGACAAGTTTGTAATTGAGTTGCAAACTACAGATAACGGTTCGTTCAGTGCTGATCAACTGGCCGAGATGTTGAGAGAGACTCCGGTTGTTGAGATCACCGAAAAGGTTTACACTGTACAAGAAGAGATTTAAAGAATTTAATGCCTTATTCTAATGAGTTGGAATTTTAAACCCGTAGCGACCCTCAGCCTAGGCGCATTAGTTTGGGCCAGTGCTTGCACCAGTGATCCAAATAGCCCAGGTGTTGAGTATATGCCTGATATGTATCGCTCGCCTGCTATTGAGGCTTATGTCGATTACGATCACCTCGATAAGTCGTCGGCCAGAAAGCCAGTTGAAGGTACCATTCCTTACACTGCCGACAGCGCATTGCGCTACAATTCAATGCCATACATTTACCCCAATACGGTTGAGGGGTATGAGGCCGCTGGTCTAGCACTGAACAGTCCGATTATGACCACCCGAGAAGCTATTGAAGAGGGCAAGGTGATCTATACTAAATTTTGTTTGCATTGCCACGGTGAAAAAGGCCTTGGTGACGGAGCTAACGTAACTGCAGGAGGTTATCCACAGCCACCCGCTTACAACGGACCTCAGCTTAAAACACTTCCAGAAGGAAAGATGTTCCACACCATTACCTATGGCAAGGGACAGATGGGCTCGCATGCAGCTCAGTTAAGCAAGATTGAGCGCTGGAAAGTTATTCAGTACGTAAAAGTGTTGCAGAACGACGGTAAGTCGCCTTTCGATGAAACGGCTGCTGCTCCTTCCGCTGATTCTACCAAAGCCAATTCGTAATCCCTCCAAAGCTTCATAGAAATGGAATATATCTTTAGTAAAACGGCAAAAAATGTAACCTTCCTTCTGATGGCTATCGGTTTGATCGCCATTGTAGCGGGTTTTGCCACCGACCACAGTGAGCACCACAACCATTCATGGTCGGTACTCCTAACCAACAGCTTGTTTTTCATCTTTATTGCACTGGGAGCATTTTTCTTCTACGCCCTTCAGTACGCCACAGAGACCGCCTGGTCGGTTTTGGTAAAGCGCATCTTTGAAGGTCTTTTCTTGAATATTTACTGGACTGGTGCCGTTGTCCTTGTGGTATTGGCAGCTGGGCTTCTGAACCTTCATCACTTGTATCACTGGATGGATCCAGCGGTTCACGAAGTAGGAGGCCACCATTTTGACAGCATCATTCACAACAAAGGCGCATACCTCAACAAACCGTTTTTTACGGTTCGCACCTTGGTGTACTTGGCTACATTTATGTATGGTGCTTACTGGTACCGCAAAACGTCTCTTAAAGAGGACGAAGTGGGTGGTACTGACTTACACTTCTTGATGTATCGCCGCGGGGCCTTGTTCCTGGTTTTCTTCGCGGTATTCTCTTCAACTTTGGCTTGGGACTGGGTTATGTCGCTAGATCCACACTGGTATTCAACCCTTTTCGGTTGGTATGTATTCTCAGGTATGTGGGTTACTGCCATGATCTCAGCGATCATTTTGGTTATGTATTTCAAGAGCAAAGGTTTGATGGGATATGTGAACGACAGCCACGTACACGATTTAGGTAAGTGGATGTTTGCCATCTCTTTCTTGTGGACTTACCTCTGGTTCTCTCAGTTTATGCTTATTTGGTATTCTGACATACCCGAGGAGGTGACCTACTTCAAGGAGCGTATCGAGCATTTCAAAATTCCATTCTTCGGCATGTTCATCGTAAACTTCGTATTCCCGATGCTTATGTTGATGTCTAGAACGGCAAAACGCACACCTGGCTTGTTAATTTTTGTGGGAATTTGTATATTCTTGGGTCACTGGATGGATGTTACCATCTTGGTTCAACCCGGAACCATGCACCACTTCAGCTTAGGTTTTATGGAGATCGGTACGTTTTTAGGATTCTTGGGTGTGTTTTTGTTCAACACGCTTAACAATATCAGCAAGGCGTCGTTGTATCCGAAGAATCATCCTTATGTGGATGAATCAGCACACCACCACATATAATAGTTTCGCAATCAACCACGAAAATAACATCGTATTATGTCTAAATTATTGATCGTATTGGTTCTGGTTCTAGCAGTGATTGCTATCGCACAGCTGACTAGGTTATATGAATTATCCAGAACACTGAGGGGAAAGAAAGAGGAAGAGATCTCTTTGGCCAACAACAAAATGAATGCTTGGCTTTGGGTAGCGTTTATGCTATCGTTCTACGCGTTTTTCGGTTGGTTGACCTACGAGTACGGCGACAAAATGTTGCCAGAGGCCGCTTCTGAACACGGTAAAATTGTTGATGGTCTGATGGATTTCAACCTCGTACTGGTTACGGTGGTGTTTTTCATCACCAACTCGGTATTGTTTTACTTCTGCTTCAAATACTACGCTCGCCCCGATCGCAAAGCGCTATTTTATCCTCACAACAACAAACTCGAGTTCATTTGGACCATTGTTCCAACCTGCGTTTTGGCTGTAGTGATCATTTACGGTCTAAAAACTTGGAACGATATCACCGATGAGGCCTCAGAAGATGCATTGGTTATTGAACTTTACTCGCGTCAGTTCGACTGGGCTGCTCGCTACGCTGGTCAGGACGGCAAATTGGGTAAAGCATCGTTTAACTTCCTTGCCAACGACAACGCGTTAGGTCTGATTAACGACGCTTCTTACAGCAAAAAATTGGGTGAAATAGAGACTGAGATTCAGGCCACTGAAGAAAAACTAGCCAATGAAGCTATGTCTGACGCCAATGAAGAGGCAGCCCGTGTAAAATTGCGCCGTCTAAAAGCTCAGTTACTTCGTATAAAATCATTGAAGTCAGAGAAGGGCGAAATGGGTTGGGCAAACGACGATAAAATTGTGAAAGCTGAATTTCACATTCCAGTTGGCAAAGAGATTAAATTCTTGATGCGTTCACAAGACGTTATTCACTCAGCTTTCATGCCTCACTTTAGAGCCCAAATGAACACCGTACCTGGTATGAGCACTACCTTCCGTTTCACGCCTACCATCACCACGGCTGAAATGCGTAAAAAGCTCAATAACCCAAAATTCAACTATATACTTCTTTGCAACAAGATTTGTGGTGCTGCTCACTACAATATGCAGATGAACATCATTGTTGAGAGTGAGGAGGATTATAAAAAGTGGTTGGCCGAACAAAAAACCTTCACTGATGGTTTTACCATGGAACCGGCAACTACTGAGAACGGAGAAACAAAACAAGATTCAACTTCTGCAATTGCGGCAACAACTATCAAATAATAATTATGGCATCTGTTGACATTCACGCTTCAGGACACGCTCACGTAGCAGACGACCACGGTCACGGTCATGATCATGGTCACCACGAGCACCACGAAACTTTTTTGACCAAGTACATTTTTAGTCAAGATCACAAGATGATCGGTCGCCAGTTTCTTATCACGGCGATTGTGATGGCTGTGGTGGCGATGATGATGTCACTGTTTTTCCGTCTCCAGCTAGGCTGGCCGGGAGAGAAGTTTGCAATTCTCAATACATTTTTGGGTGACAAATGGGCACCTGAGGGTGTACTCGACAAGAACATGTACTTAGCGTTGGTTACCATGCACGGTACCATCATGGTATTCTTTGTTCTTACCGGAGGTTTGAGTGGTACTTTCAGCAACCTACTCATTCCCCTTCAAATTGGTGCTCGTGACATGGCATCAGGCTTCCTGAACATGTTGTCGTACTGGTTATTTTTCTTGTCTTCGGTTATCATCCTGGCGTCTCTTTTCCTTGAAGGAGGTCCTGCTTCCGGAGGTTGGACCATTTACCCTCCGCTGAGCGCCTTGCCACAGGCAATGCCAGGTTCGGGTGCAGGTATGACCTTCTGGTTGGTTGGTATGGCCATTTTCGTAGCTTCTTCGCTTCTCGGTAGCTTGAACTACATTGTAACCGTATTGAACCTGCGCACCAAAGGGATGAAAATGACTCGCTTGCCCCTTACCATTTGGGCATTCTTGGTTACCGCCATCCTAGGTGTACTTTCTTTCCCTGTATTGTTGTCAGGTCTATTGCTTTTGATCATGGACCGCGGCTTTGGAACGGCCTTCTACCTCTCTGATATCTTCATCGGTGGCGAGGCTCTTGATGCGGTAGGCGGTTCTCCTATCCTATATCAGCACTTGTTCTGGTTCTTGGGTCACCCTGAGGTATACATCATCATGTTACCTGCGCTGGGTATCACATCTGAAATTATTGCCACCAATTCTCGCAAGCCTATCTTTGGATATCGCGCAATGATTGGTTCTATCCTTGCCATTGGTTTCCTTTCGTTCATCGTTTGGGGTCACCACATGTTCGTTACGGGTATGAATCCATTCCTAGGTTCGGTGTTTGTATTCACTACCTTGCTTATTGCCATTCCATCGGCGGTTAAGGCCTTTAACTACATAGGTACCATCTGGAAGGGCAATGTAGTGTACACCCCTGCCATGTTGTTCTCTATTGGTCTGGTGTCTTCGTTCATCACAGGTGGTGTTACCGGTATCATTTTGGCTGACTCAACCCTCGATATCACGGTTCACGACACCTATTTCGTGGTTGCTCACTTCCACATTGTAATGGGTCTTTCAGCCATCTTCGGTATGTTTGCCGGTGTATACCACTGGTTCCCCAGAATGTACGGCCGCATGATGAACACTAAACTCGGTTATGCTCACTTCTGGTTGACGATTGTATCGGCTTACGGAGTATTCTTCCCAATGCACTTTGTTGGATTGGCTGGTGCACCTCGTCGTTACTACGACTACACTGAATTCCCGATGTTCGATGGTGTAATTGACCTCAATGTAATGATTACCATCTTCGCTATCATTGGTGGATTTGCCCAGTTGTTCTTCCTCTACAACTTCTTCTACTCCATCTTCAGAGGTCAGAAGTCACCACAAAACCCATGGAACTCAAACACCTTGGAGTGGACAGCCCCTGTAGAGCACATTCACGGAAACTGGCCTGGAGCTCTTCCGGAAGTTCACCGCTGGCCATACGACTACAGCAAGCCAGGCAAAGAGCGCGATTTCGTTCCTCAGAACGTACCGCTCGAAGAAGGTGAAGTTGGCGACCACTAAACCGCATAGAAATTTCAAATCCCCGTCCTATTTGGCGGGGATTTTTTTTGCTCCCAGGTCGATGGGGATGTTAGTCCGAATTCTTTTGGAGTAACTTGCAAAATCTTGTTCCCATGAAGCCTATTTACAGCACATCCTTTGGCTTTTTCAGCTCAATTACCCAATGCGTTGTGGCGTTGGGTTGGTTGAGGGAAATTTTGACTTCTAATGGCCGTAAACCGGCTGCATTTTTTTATCGCGCACCTTCCAACAGCAAATGGGTCTTGCTTCTATTGGGTTTCTGTATGGGTTTGGTTGTGCCTCAGGGATTGCAGGCTCAGGTGAAATTGGGGGCGAACCTTCAAAAAACGATTGAATCGAATGCGCCTTCTTTATTGGCGAGACTGGAGTCGAGAAACGGATTCTTGGTGAACCTGCCCATTCAAACGCGTATGATCAAAGTAGGGGCTAATTTTGGTCCAAAGTTGGGCTTGGGCCTCGGACTTAATTTTCTCAATAAATCATCGGTAGAGCGATTGAGCAGCAAATCGGTGCGATTGGTTTATGCCAGTGTGTTTGTGGAGTACAAATTTTTTGAAAAGGGGCGCTATTCGGCAGGTATACCTATTCAGTTTGGGTTTGGTAGTTTAGAATTTGTGGATGCGCAGCCGGTTCAAACCACGGTTTTTATTTATGAGGCCATGTTAAATGGCGATGTCAAGTTATTTCGGTATTTAGGCGTCGGTTTAGGTTTGGGTTATCGGTTGGGCTTGCAAAATCAATTCGCTGATCAGATTCCACTTACCACTCCGGCTTACGCTTGGCGTATCAATGTTTTTTTGGCCGAGGTATACAAAGACCTTACCAAGGGCAAAAAGTTGTCGCCATAGGGTGTGCAAACCTGTTGCAGGGTAACGTCATTAAAGCGTATTTTAGCCCCTAAATACAACGAGGTGGAGCAGTTTGATCCCAGGGATGAATCGATTTATAAATCGGATAAGGAAGTAGACAAGGTACTGCGGCCATTGTCGTTTGGTGATTTTACCGGCCAACTTGAGATCACAGACAACTTGCGGGTTTTTGTGCAGGCGACCAAGTTCAGAGATGAAGCCTTGGATCATGTGTTATTACACGGCCCGCCCGGTCTGGGTAAAACAACCCTAGCCAATATTATCGCAGCCGAGTTGGGTGTAGGTATTCGCATTACCAGTGGGCCGGTTCTCGACAAACCAGGCGATCTGGCTGGTCTTCTTACCAACCTCGAACCACGCGATGTACTGTTTATTGATGAGATCCATCGATTGAGTCCCGTTGTAGAGGAATACCTCTATTCGGCTATGGAGGATTTTAAGATTGATTTGATGATTGACACGGGTCCCAATGCCCGATCGGTACAAATAGCCCTCAATCCATTTACCCTCATTGGTGCCACCACCCGCTCAGGCTTGCTCACCGCTCCTTTGCGCGCTCGATTTGGCATCAACTCGCGACTTTCATACTACGATACCCCAACCCTCTGCACCATCATCAAGCGCTCGGCTCGACTCTTGGATATTCCTATCGATGAAACGGCAGCCGTTGAAATTGCGGGCCGAAGCAGAGGAACTCCACGTATAGCCAATGCGCTGCTGCGCCGCGTTCGCGACTTTGCCCAAATCAAGGGCAATGGCACCATTACGCTCGATATCGCCCATGTAGCCTTAAAAGCACTCCATGTAGACGCCTACGGCCTCGATGAGATGGATAATAAGATTCTACTTGGGATTATCGACAAATTCAAAGGTGGTCCGGTAGGACTCACCACCATAGCCACGGCCGTTGGGGAAAATGCCGGCACCTTGGAAGAGGTGTACGAGCCATTCCTGATTCAAGAGGGTTTTTTAATGCGCACGCCGCGCGGTCGGCAAGCCACAGAGAAGGCTTATCGGCATTTTGGCCGCCTTCCCCAAAGAGGAATGGGAGATTTGTTTGGGGGGGAGTAGGGGATACCAGCCTTCGCGGCGGCTGCGGCTGGTGAAACGTGAAACGTGATATGTGATACGTGAAAGGTGATACGTGATATGTGACGCGTGATAGGTGAAATGTGATTAGTTAATAGTTAATAGTTAATAGTTAACGAATAAACGAATAAACAAATCAACGCATCAACAAACCAACAAATCAACCCTTACAGGTAAATTCAAGCCCATAATTTTCCCAATCGAGCAATTGCCCTGTCGCTGATCAATTCGCCCGATATTGTACGAGAACATATCCGCTATTTGCCATTTTCAATAGCCACAACCCAACTCAAAACGCGCGGATTTGCATGGCAGAGAGGTTATTTTTTCGGTGGGTTGAGGCAAATGTGGCCTCGGCTATTCAGATTGTGGTTTGACTGTTTATTTCAACGTGTTGAGGATGATCTGCGATGGGTATTTGCTGTCGTGATACAATCGGATGAGCGATTTTTTGTATTGCGAGGGAGTGGCAGTGTAGGGGTCGATGAATTGCTGCGGATTGCGATCGACCAACGGAAACCAAGAGCTTTGCACCTGAATCATCATGCGGTGACCCGGTAAAAAGGTGTGCATGACATCG
>DASUEB010000106.1:0-5111 GCA_036275295.1 Luteibaculaceae bacterium
GTAACTACACGCTTTGGATGTACCGACAGCACAGCGGCAATCATACGCATCAACGGCGTCACCGAATCGTTCATACCCAGCGCCTTCACTCCAAACGGCGACGGCGTTAACGACGTGTTCCTACCCATTCACCTGGGGGAAAAACCAGAGGCTTACGAAATGAGCATCTTCAATCGATGGGGTGAGAGACTGTTCTACTCTACCAATCCATACGAACCCTGGGATGGTACCTACCAAGGTGAAATCGCCAAGTCGGATACCTATGTGTACCTGATTCGGGTGAGATCGAAGTATAGTGCCAAGAAAAAAGAATACCGGGGAAGAGTGAATTTGATTGACTGAGTATGAGCACGGGGGCTTGAAAGGGGTATAAATAAGTTAGCAATCGGATTTCCAAACCCTTGAAAAAAACAACAACCTATTGATTATCAAAATCTTATCAATACTTCATCCTTCATTCCTACCAAAATAACTAACGCATAAACAGGGGCAACCAAAAGGAAAGTAAAGGGGTCTACTGGGTAACTTTACCGACCCTATTTGCTCTATGAAACATACCTTGACCCTGGTTTTATGTGCGTTCATTTCTTTAACAGGCTGGGCGCAGCAAAAAGTCAATCCCTCGAAAGATTGGCAATTCTACGCTGAGAAAGATGGTGTCCGTATTGAGACGCGTTATACCGATTGTCATATAGCCTCTGAGGGTTACCATGCTCAGAATATTTCAATCCGACTGAGAAACACTACCAGCGTTCAAAAAACGGTTCGATTATACACCGATATGTATTACAATGGAAAGTGCAGCAATTGCGATCACACTCAGCGTGATCGCTTGCGCCAATTTGAGCTTAAACCAAACGAAACCATAGAGGGCGAATGTGCTGTGGGGTTAAATAACGGTCTTAGGGTTCACGTGAAGTGGCTTGATATACCGGGGCAGCGCGTTTTGGACTACCTGATCATTTCAGACATAACCGTAAATAGCACAGCACAATGAGAGCCTGGTATTCATATATAGCCCTTTTACTGTGTTTATCAGTCAGTTCGACACTAAAATCCCAATGCACTGTTAAAGCCAGCGCCAATTTCGTTGATTTACTATGCGGCGACACGCTTCGACTTACTGCAATTGGAAATGGGGTAACCGCATTCCGCAATAATTTCAATTGCGGTGCTGTTCAGTGTCCTCAGGGAGATCCCACCAATCCAAACGACAACTTCGGGGTTTGGTCTAACTCATCCACTGCCCAGTTCGACAACCCCTGTTTGCCAGACCACCCAAGTGGGACCCCTCACATTTGGTTCAACGCTCAGAGTCCGTCCCCAAGGGTGCTAGCTACCGCTGAATTACCACTTTCAACAGGGGGAATTGTGAAATTTGATATGCGTTTTGCTGATCGAGATTTAAATGGGAATACCTCTCCCTGCGAGAATCCTGATCTTGATGCCGAAGGAGTTCATGTACAGTATTCAAACGATAATGGGAATACTTGGAATACCTTTGCATACTACTCACCAAACGGCGGTGACGACCCTGTACGAACCGTTTGGACAACCTATACAGTTGGAATACCTGCTATTGCACAGACTAATAATACCCGGATTAGAATTGCCCAGCTTTCCAATAGCCAAGATGCAGTTACCGGCGCATTTCTTGATCATTGGGGATTGGATAATGTTGAAGTTATTGTAAACCCACCCAACGCCACCTACACATGGAGCCATACCGGACTAACCAAACCCACCGGCGATAGCGACCCCTTTCCTCCGGTAAATACGAATACGTATACTGTTACCTATAATGACGGCAGCACGACCTGTACAGATCAAATCACTGTGGTAATAAGGCGTCCAACGATCGCAGTAACTCAAACCCCTAACATTCCACTTTGTCCAGGCGATCCCGTGCAGTTCTTTGCTGTATCCTCATTGGTTCCGCCCAACCTGACTTGTGGCTTGTCGACTGAAGGATGCAAAGGCAATACGGCTCAATTTGATGTTGGAACTGGTGCAATAAATAATACAAACTACCACCTGTTTGGTCGTCCTGCAACGGGCGGTGTTTCTACATGTCTAAATGGGTCGGGGAATACAGATGCTGCCGCTCGCACCCAGTTCATCGTTCGTGCCTCAGAGCTGCCAGCCTTCTTTAAAAAGGGTCAAATCAACCAATTGCAACTCAATCTTACTGCCGCAGGATCTTGGCCAAACTTTACGATAAAGATGGGCTGTACCAGTAAAACAGCTTTCGCGGGGGCCACACAGGCAGAATTCGCAACAAACCTTGTTGAAGTATACTCAAGTGCAAATCAGGGTTTTGTGGCAGGGTGGAATTTGATTGAGTTTGACCAAGCATACGATTGGGATGGCACACAGAATCTCATTTTTCAAATTTGCTGGAATGGGGCCACCAAAACTGGTAACGTATTAAAAACCGCCACTCCGTTTAACTCCGTCATACACACGTTTACTTGTGGCACCGTAGGCTGTGAATTTTTTCAGAATGGCGCTGTGATGGATGTGAACCGGCCAAGTCTGAAACTGGGTGTTTGTTATCGCCCTGACCCCATTTTGGTGTATTCGTGGACCCCATCGACCAACTTAAGTGACGACAGCATTCCCAACCCCACCACAACGGCATCGAACACAACCTACACCGTTACGGTTCGCGACTTAAACACGCCTCCGGGATGTGCCGTTTCTGAAAACGTAACCATTTCGCTTCAAACCGTAGGAACGGTTGATGCCCGCCAGGACTCCGTTTGCGTCAATGGAACGCTGAGGCTTTATGCCGATTTAAGTACCCCTGACCCGGCCATCACCTTTAACTGGACTGGTCCAAACGGATTTACCAGCAACATGCAGAATCCTACCCGAACCCCTGCTGAACCGGGCTGGTATTACGTCACCGCCGCCAAAGGCGGTTGCAGTGGGCGAGATAGTGTTTTGGTAAAAGTTGGCACCCCGCCGAACCCGGGTATCGGTTATGTGGATAGTTTGTGCTCATCGAATACAGTGCCTTACAACTTGTTCACCAAACTCACTGGAGGTCCTCTAATGGGGGGTACATGGACATCAGTAGGTCCGCCATCGGCTGGACCGTCATTATCGGGCTCTAATTTCAATGCCTCCGCAGCGCCTACCATTCCAGGAACCTACCTTTTCAGGTATACCGTAACCACAACCAACGGATGCCCTCCGCAAAGTTCGGATGTAAGCATCAAAGTGACCAGAGAGCGATTTGCGGGATTAGACTCTACCCTTAGTGCCTGCAACAGCGGCGGCACCCTCAATCTCAGAAACCTTCTTCGATCGAAGCCCTCTGGACAAACCCCTGATTTGGGTGGTAGTTGGGCGAGCATGGGTCAAGCCAATCCGGGAACCAATTTCAACGCGGCAGCTGGTACCGTCAACATCAACAACCTGGCTGCAGGTTCGTACGCATTCACCTATTCCCGCGCTGCCGAAGGCGCATGTCCGCAGGACGATGGCATTATTAGCCTCACCTTAGAAGATCAGCCCAATGCTGGTCCTGATATAAATGCTTCTCTATGCCTCGGAAACAGCGTTGACTTGAACACCCTCTTACCGCCTGCTGCCGAAACGGGCGGAACTTGGGAAAAAGCGGCCGTATTCCCTGGCTCTCTTGATCCAAATGGCAATTACTCCAGCAGCGGAGCACCTACTGGAAATGCCTTGTTCAGATACGTAAAATCGGCTATCAGTCCATGCCGTAACGATACGGCTATGTTGGTACTCAAACTTAATGATGCCCCCATACCTAGCAATGGCAGTACCAACTGTGCGACAAATGTCCAAACCTACACCGCTACCTTCGAAATAAGCGGAGGCGATCCTGCTACTTACAATATCAATCCATCAGGATCGCTGAGCGGCTCAAATCCAGCGTTGTTTACCAGTAACCCAATACCTACAGGAAGTACGGTAACCTTTACTGTAAGTGACGCGAATGGATGCGGCTCACAACAAATTTCATTCACCCGAAATTGCGCCTGCCAGACAAGAGCTGGACTTATGGATCGCAATACCGTTGAACTTTGTTTTGGCCAACAAACCAGCAGCACTATCTATCAAGGGGGTTTTGTAAACGACGGTAACGATGCGCAATCCTACATTTTGCACCAAGGCCCATCGACCATCCTTCAAAACATTGTAGCCGTATCCAACAGTCCTGTTTTCGCATTTGACCCAGCCAGGATGCAGTACGGTGTTACTTATTACATCTCTGCAGCAGCAGCCAATGATAGCTCGGGCTTCGCCCAGCTGAGCGATATTTGCCTAGATGTATCGGCGGGTACTCCGGTTGTATTTTATCCACTTCCAACAGGCTCAATGGCTGGAGGCGGTGCGATCTGTCCCGGTGATGCCTCGCAACTTACTTTTATGTTTACACAAGGTGACGCTCCTTTCACCGTAGAAGTGCTTAACGAAACAAACAACACACCGAATACATACAGTAATCTGTTTAATTCGAACGCCAACGCCACGGTGTCACCCACGCAGACCACCTCTTACCGACTAACTGAGATTCAAGACAGTCATGGCTGTATTACAACTTTGACTGGAAACAATTCGGTTACCGTAACGGTGAATCAAGCGCCGATAGCTACCCTAATGCCAGGTAACGGTTGTTCCGATGGCGGTAGCAATCCCGGTTCTTTTGATATTCAATTATCTGGGGCTGGCAGCCAATTTACGGTGGAGTATACCAGTCCATCAACAGGCCAAAAAGTCGTGCTTTCAGGGCTTACCCCTCCCATGCAAACCATCAATCCGAGCGACTTTGACCCCAATAGCGCTTTAACCTTCACCCTAGACAGTGTTTACGACAACTCCGGTACCATTTGTCCTGGAGTGGTCTCGGGCACGGTGACCATTTCACCCCGACCCACAGCCATTTTATCGGGTGGCGGACAGATCTGCATTAGCGATGCCGTTCGTTTGCCAGTGCAGCTTACTGGGGTAGGACCTTGGCTGGTTAGTATCAGCGATGGGGTGGGTGGTTCAACACAAAACTTCACGGTAAATAGTCGTCAAGATACCTTGGTGTTAACCAATCCGGGACCCGGATTGTACAATTACCAAATTAC